>NZ_JANRHM010000011.1:0-108105 GCF_024733785.1 Barnesiella sp. ET7 | reverse complement strand
CCTGGGTACATTAGCTTATAATGTGGGACCGTTCCGGCTCTTGGGCAGCGGAAAGATACCCAAAAGCAAGCTGATCCGAAAGCTGGAAGCCGGTGACAGGGACATCTATAAGGAGTATATATCCTACTGCCACTACAAGGGGCGGAAAATCCGCTCGATAGAGCGGCGACGGAAGATGGAATTTCTGCTGCTGTTCAAGAAGTAGCGGTAAGGGAGAGCTTCACCCAAATGGTGGGGTTCTCCCTTTGTCATTTTCAGGAAAGGTTTTGCTTTGCTCCGGGAAAAGACCTATTTTTGTATCACTTTTTTTGAAACAGAAAAAACAATCATGGAAAATTATATGGCAAAAGCAGCGGATGCCTTTCTGACAGGGCGTCCGTATGGCATACGTCTTGACTTCAAACACAAGGGTTTCGCTCTTTTCAACTACAACATGAACGAGCTTGGCAACCATCTTCCCGGCAGACTGGAAACGCTTCCGCTGGAGGATTTTGACGTGGAGGATATTCCGCTGTGCGGGGAACGGATTGTCCGAAAGGAAAACATAACGGACATCTTCTTCTATGACGAGAAGAGCAACCCGTATTCGGACAACCGTGTTGATATGAAGAAACTGAAAGCATACAACAAATATATTTATCCGCTTTCACTTATTCTGAATAGAAATCTGTAAGATGGAAACAAAAAAGACTTCCGTCAGTGGAAGTCTTTGGAACAGCGGTTTCTTTGCTACTTTCTTTGTCCGCCTTCTGCTCACCGAAAGAAAGTAGGGCGGCTCTCGCCGCCTCTGCCTAAAGTCGGGTGTAAAGTCCCGTTACATCCGTGAAAATCTGCTGGAGCATATCAAAGTACACTCCCTCGTATTTGGCTATCTCCTTGACCCTGATGTCCGCATACTTCGTCAGTGTCTGACGATAGAAATACATGGTGTATGTATCCGTGTCTTCATCCAATATGATTTTCAGTCTGTTGGCTGACGTCTTGTTCCTTGCAAGGCTCATTTGTAGTCCGTTGCCCAAATTGATATAGTTACGGCTTCCCGTCATGACGGTAAATCCATGACCGCCCAACTGCTGTAAGATTGTATTCGCTATCATCTGTATATGAATTTAAGTTATTGTCAATGGGTGGCTTTTGCCACCCGATTTTTTTTATACGTTCATGCTCTGCCTTATATGTTCCAATGTCCGCTCGGCAATGGGTCGTGTTTCCTCCGTCCAAAGGTCATAGTCATGTACGGATATTCCCACACTCCGCAAGTCACGGATATAGCCGGACACATAATCTCCCGTAGGGAGGTAAACGAACTGCATCCATGCGTCCCTGCTGTCTGTCAATATAAAATAGTATTTCATGCTCTTTCTGTTTTATGGGTTATCTGTTTCGGGTGCGGGCGGTATTGTGTACCGCCACACCTTTAGTATTCTTTCATTTCGGCAATGGGGGTATATTTTCTGAGCCATTCCACCACATGCACCATGTTGTATTCGGAAGTGATGACTGCCGTATGTTCGTTTATCGGGGTCATTCTTGTACTTTCGTAGCTCTCTATCCACTCCTTTAGTGTTGCCACATCACAAGTATCGGTACACATCATATCCAAAATTCTGATAGGGTCGCTGAATGTTACAATCAAAGTATCATAGTATGCTGTCATAATCTGTCCTCCTTTCCTTTTATCCATTCGTCACGCAGGTGTCTGCACTCCTCCAGTGTCGGTCTCACGCAAGAGAAAAGTTCTCCGTCCGTGTGTCGGTAGTCATATTGGAAAAGGGTTGTTCTTTTCCGTCTGATAGTCGTTTGGTACTTTTCGTACTTCTCAGTACCTGCCGTCTGGCAGGTACTCACTCCGTTGATGGTCATTCTTGTTGTCATGGTGGTCATTTATTAAAATTCAACAATCAGCAGTCGGTTCTCCATTACCTTTTCGGGGTCGGTTATCATCCTTTGGGCTACCCAAAGATGATGCGCTCCGAAGCCGTAGGCGAACAGCCTTCCGAAGTTCTCGTTTTCTGAAAGTTTCGCCATTGAATTGCGGATTTCCGTTTCGCTGAAACTCAAGGACAAGGTGTTTATCAGACTGACAAAGATGTCGGTTACTTTCTCGTCCCATAATATCAGTATGTTTTCTATCTTTATTTCCATATCATGTATATTTTGAAGTCTATAAATCAAGCACTCATCCGCTTGCGGATAAGTTCGGCATTGCTCTCTACAAGGCTGATGATGCGGTCGTGGTATTCGGTATTGGAATTGCATACACCTCTGCTCTGTACCACCTTGAATGTTGTCAGTGAAACCTCCACCGTTTCAATGCGTTTGCCGTCAATGGTTGCGGATAGGATAAGGGAGTCTGTCCTCTTGTGATAGCTTCCCACACAATGGTGCATCAGTTTACCTTCAAGTTGCATTTCCGCCACACTCTCAATGACCTTTACAAGAATAAGGTTGTCGGTAAACACAAGTCCGAAGAACTTGCCTTTGGACTTCAGATAATTCTTTTCGTCCTTGACCAACTGCTCCCTGCGTTGCTCCGCTCTTTCCCTTTCAATCTGTTCTTCACGTTTTCTGACAAGTCGGTCATGTACCTTTTTCAAGTCTGTCGGACAAACATATTTTGGGCAGTGGGTGTCTTTCCCGAAATGTCGGAGCAGTCTTACAAGGTCACACCACATGGAGGCATCTGCAATATGATAGCCGTTTCGGATACAGATTTTTATGGAGTTCCAATATTCATGCAAATTGACATTTGAAATGACGGCATATCTGAACATTTCTGTCTGTCCCGCTTTAAGCAATGTTTCCTTTTTGCTGTCCGTCAGAATGGCGGTAAAAAATTCGTATGGGGTCAGTTCGTGGAATGCTCCCTTGAAGCCGTTCCGCCTTAATTCGGGAATGATGCGCATTGCCGGATAAGTCTTGTATGCGTCTATGTTGTATGCTTTCAGCATCTTGTTGCTGCGTAAATCCATATCGCTCCATTCAGTCCAAAGGTCGTAGTACATCGTGTGCATGGCTCTCAGTCGGGCAATAACTTCGGTCTTTCCGTTTGGGGCAATCCACCATTGCACCACCTCCCGAATGGAATACTCTGCCTTCTGTCCCACCTTGTATGTTGCTCCTACCATAAAGTAGCGCAACACTTGATAGCCTTTTCGGGTCGTAATGATTTCATAATATGCGCTGTCCCTGAAAACTCTCTTTCGGGTATCAAGTATTTCAAGTTCCTTTCCGCAATGGGGACAGCTACAGCCACATATAGTTTCCGCAAGAGTGTGTCCGCCTTTCCAGCGGTGTCCACATTCCGAACAAGTGATAGTTCCGCCTTTTGTGCGGTAGGCATGATGCTTGAAGCAATGTTCAAAAGCGTATGCTTTCTGCTTGTCTGTCAGTTCGGGCAGTCCGCTTGACAAACGGACTACCTCTTTCTGTATGCGTGTTCTCGGTTTCATATCAAAAATCAAATAATGAGGGTTGGACTTGTGTTTCTTTTTTCGCTGTCGGCTTGTTGCGGTTCTGTAGCTTTTGGAGTTCCATCTGCTGATATTGGGCAACCGCCTTTCTCCTTGCTTCCTGCTTTTCCTCTTCTGTCAGTTCCACCACATGGTTTACAACTACTTGACATTGTATAGGCTTGCCTACTTCAATCTCGTTTTCATCGTAATAGTGAATGGCTTGTCCGTAAATCTCTCCGTCTGAAAAGCCGTTGCAACCGCTTTTCTGCACATAGTTCAGAATGTATGTGACACAATCGTCTATGTTCTTGGCTGGGTTGCGGTAGCTTTTGGCGAATAGTTCATCTTCCGCTGCTCTCTGCTCCAAAAACATCTGTATGGTTCGTTTGAAATGGTCTGTTCCTTTCATCATAATCTCAAATTTTAGTCGGGTTGTCGTTCAAATAAAGTATCTCGCAATCTTCCACTTCTGTGGGAAGTCCGAAAAGGGGGTAATGGGTGAAATAAGGCTGTGCGTTCCCTTCTTCATCTGTGAGGGGTGAAACATCTTGTACTTGCCATTGCTTCATCCATCTGTCTATTGTCTGAACTTCATCGTCTGTGAGTGCGGTTGCATCGCCATTGATGATATAGGCTAAACTCCATGTGGGTATCTTTTCCGTTGTCCTGTTCATATCCGTTCCTTTATGTGGTCAGACAATCTCTTGTAAAATCTCTGTGTGGTATTGTGGGGGGCATTCCACCAAAAGAAAACCGATAAAGTCCTTTCTCGCTTCCTTGTTGAGTTCGTGGTATAGCCTTCTTAGGGTTGAATGGTTGCCGTTGATGTAGGTTTCCACCATATACTCAAAGATGTTGTCCACCTCGTAAAATCTGCATTGCTGCGCTGCTGTCTTGCTGTATCGTTTCATAATGTTATGCTTTTGGGAGTTAATTCAAAGTGTCAGTAGCCATAGGAAAAAGCCGAAAATGGCAATGAGGAATATGATGAATACCATTACATTGATAACCATTCGGAATACTCCACAGACTATTTCTCTGATGATGTACCAAAGGATATTGACTATCCAAAGAAAACAGCGCAACAGAAATGCGAATACTGCAAGTCCAATGGATTGCGCTGTCTGTCTTATGTTCATTGCTGCTGTCATTTTGGGTGTCGTTTGTCAAGTTCTACAATTCTGTCAATTCTTCCGTACAATATCTTACGGAGTGCCGTCTTGTCCATAGCCTTGTATTCTCTCCATTGTCCGTACTGGCTTACAAGGAATGTCCTCAGTATGTCGGAGAAGTCAAACCGCCATCCTTGCAATGGTATCGCACTTTTGAAATAGGTATTGCCGTTTACCTTTTCGGTTATCCAATTCTTTTCCTCTCTGTTCAGCACCTCGCCATTGTTCACTTTCATACGAAGTCTGTAAACCTTACACTCATGTAGGCTTTCCAATGTCGGAACTTCCCACTTCACGAATTTTGTTGCTACTGCTGCTTCCATATCCATTTGTTTTTATTTTTAATGCGGATTCGAGAGCTGAGGGAGTTGAGTTTCCAACCTTATATGCCTCCCGTTTATCCGACATTTTTTTTAATGCGTCTTTCTGTCGCTTCGGTCGTTTTCGTTTCGGGTGCTTCAAAAAAGGTAGGGAGTGGGTAGAGCAAGGGTTTTCAAAGAAAAAATACTACCCGCAGGGCTGGAGATTTTTTCTAAAAACCATTGAGCATCCCAATCCCGGATTTACCTTTGCACCCAGAACGGGAACGATCCACCTGATGCGACTGTCTGAAAGACCATCAAAATGGAGGTAAACGGATGTGGAGGCATATTGGATATGAAATGTTCCGGGAAAAGAAAGAAAGGAAATCTCAAAAAGAAGGGATACGGCGAAAACGTGAAACCGGCAAACATTCCAAGAAAGTATGTTGCAACCGTGTGGCTAAACCTGTTTAGTTATGCGGTTGCAATTTTCTTTCCGGTTTGCCGTCATGGGTAATGGCACTTTTCATTTATGGAAGGTGTGGTTACCCATGACTTCCGTTTTCGATTAGAGGAACCGACAAAAAAAGAAAATCAACAGGTGACAGCCGTAAAAGCACCGCTTGTGGCATAAGCAAAAAAAAGAAAGGGGCCTTGCATCATCAGTCTGAACATGGTTCAGGCGTGACGCAAAGCCCTTTTCTATGCTTATGCAATAGTAGGAACATGGTCGTCAATTTATTGATGATGATGTTCCTACGAATAAATTCGCTTTTACGGAAAAACTTGTCTGTGGAGCTTAAAAAGCTGGATTTTTATTTCAATATATGCCATTAAAGTGCTACTTTTGCATACGAAGAGTTCTTTGAAGGTTACGCAATGCGCAGAAGAATAAAACAGCAGATAACTAACTAATTCGTAACCTATTGCTACTATGAGTTGGTAACTGCAACTCATTTTCAATTACTTAGACCTTTTTCGTAATTTCTTTTTACAAATATACGAAAGATAAATTTAAAATCAAGGCTTCTTTTTTTGTCGCTATTCTGTTGTCTTGTGCAATTATTCCACAGAATTTTTTTAATTTTGCAGATAGCGAATTATGGCCCTGGCAGGGGCTTGAAAAACAATGGTCATGGATCACAAAACTTTTTTGACGCAGTTGCAGACCCGTTTGGGCAAAGATAAAGGGGAGGTCGAGGAGTATATGTCGGCCTTTCTCCAAATCATGAAAGAGCGTTGTGCACAGATGGACTCGGTAGCTATTCAGGGGTTCGGCACGTTCGAACCGAAGAAGAAGCTGGAACGGGTTGTCGTGAATCCTGCTACGGGCAAACGCATGCTCGTGCCCCCCAAAATGATTCTGTCGTTTAAGCCGGGCAGCGCTATTAAAATGAAACTTAAAATGCTCTCGTCGAAATGAATGAAAAAATATCTTTCCCCGATTTGGTCACTCTGCTCGCCACAAAACTGAATGTGACGAAAAAGGAGGCCGAGGCTTTTCTCAAGGAGTTCTTCACGATTTCGACAGAGGTTATCTCGTCGGGCGAGGAGCTGAGAATCAACGAGCTGGGTGTATTCAAGCCCATTTGGGTAGAACCTCGTGCCAGCGTGAACGTGCAGACGGGCGAGCCGGTGGAGATACCGGGCCATTACAAGGTGTCGTTTGTTCCCGACAAGGTGCTGCGCGAGGCGGTGAATGCTCCCTTTTCGAGCTTTTCGGTCGAGATTCTCAATGACCACGTGTCGACCGAGGCCATGATGGCCGTAGGCGATGAAGGAATGGCCGAAAGTCGTGAGGGCGATGGATCCGAAGAGGAGCCGGTGGCGGCCGACGAACCGGCAGCCCCGGAGGCGATGCCCCTTCAAGAAGAGGTTGAAGACGCCATTATGCCCGAAACAGATAAGCCTGAAGCGCCGGAGATCGAAGACCTGCCGGGCGAAAAGGAGGAGCAACCGGTTGTTCCCGAATCGGGCGTGATACCTGAACCGGCCTCTGACCCGGATGACGAAACAGAGCCGGAGCCCGATGTGGTTTCATTGGAGCAAGATGAGCCAGCCGAAACCTCGGAAGAGCAACCGCTCGAGACCGAGATCCAACCCGCCGTAGAGCCTGTGGCTGAAACCCAGGCGGAGCCTGTTGCGGACGAACCGAAAGCCGAAGTCCCGGCTCTTATCCCCGTAGAAACCGATGCCGACCATACCGACTATTTGCAGAAGTCGGCCTCGCGCCGGGCCTTCTGGTGGGGAGCCCTTTCGGCGCTGGGTGTAATCGTGGTTATCGGGGTAGCCGTGGGGTTCTTCTTGCGGGGAGATGAAAAAATCAAGATAGGCGAATATACACTTTCACTAACCAATGAAGAGGTATTCGCGCCTCAGCTGCAAGCGAACCAAGTGGCCGATACGGTTGTTGTATCGGAGCCGGTCGATACGACGGCTATGGTCGATGTGGCCGAACGGGATTCCGTAGCTGAAAAGCCGGTTGCCCAGTCAGAGAAAACCGAGCGTGTGGAGAAAACAGAAAAAACGAGCCAGTCGGCAACAACACCCACAACGGCTGTAGAGGCCGAGCCGGTGGTCGAGACCATCCGATCGGGGGTATTTCTCACGACGTTGGCTCGTAAATACTTCGGGCACAAGACTTTCTGGGTATATATCTACGAAGAGAATAAAAAGGTGATTAAGAATCCCAATCAGGTACCCATCGGAACACGGGTGGTTATTCCCGAAGCTTCGAAGTATCATATCGATGCCAAAGACAGACGTTCGGTCGAAGCTGCCAAGGCTCTGGCCGTGAAGATTCTGAGCCAGTATGAGTGACCGATAGCTGAGTCGTTGACCGAAGGGGTTGGCGACTTAGTCTTTTTTAAGTGAATGGTTAGCCATTTTTAACGCGATAGGGGAGATATAGAGCCTCTCTATCGCTAATTTTGCGAGAGATAAAGTGAAAAAACGTATAAATTGAAAATATAAAAAGAGAAAACGTATGAGTGAAACAGTTGATATTCGGGAGTTGAACGACCTGATTGCCAGCAAGAGTTCGTTCGTGAATATGATTACACAGGGCATGGACCAGGTGATTGTAGGCCAGAAGCATCTGATCGATTCGTTGATGATTGGTTTGCTTTCCAACGGTCACATCTTGCTCGAAGGTGTTCCGGGTTTGGCCAAGACGTTGGCCATCAAGACGCTGGCTTCGCTGATCGACTCGAAATACAGCCGTATCCAGTTTACCCCCGACCTGTTGCCTGCCGACGTGGTAGGTACCATGGTATACAGCCAGGCCAAGGAGCAGTTCCAAATCAAGAAGGGCCCCATCTTCGCCAACTTCGTGCTGGCCGATGAAATCAACCGTGCCCCGGCCAAGGTACAGAGTGCCTTGCTCGAGGCCATGCAGGAGCGCCAGGTGACCATCGGCGAGCAGACGTTCCGTCTCGACGATCCTTTCCTGGTAATGGCTACACAGAACCCCATCGAGCAGGAGGGTACCTATCCGCTGCCCGAGGCGCAAGTCGACCGTTTCATGCTCAAGGTGATTATAAGCTATCCCAAGAAAGAGGAGGAGAAGCAGATTATCCGCCAGAACATCAGCGGACGTAAGGTCGAAATTAAACCGGTGCTGAAACCCTCTGAAATTATCGAGGCTCGCGATATTGTACAAAAGGTATACATCGACGAGAAGATCGAGCGCTATATCGTCGACATCGTGTTTGCTACTCGTTTCCCGCAAGATCACGGTCTGGCCGACTTGAAAGAGATGATTTCGTTCGGTGCTTCGCCTCGTGCCTCTATCAGTCTGGCCATGGCAGCTCGCGCCTATGCCTTCTTGAAACAACGCGGCTATGTGATTCCCGAGGATGTGCGTGCCGTATGCCACGACGTGCTGCGTCATCGTATCGGGCTCAGCTACGAAGCCGAGGCCAACAACATGACGGCCGAGGAGATTATCAGCGAGATACTCAACAAGGTAGAAGTACCCTAAATAACCGGTTAGGGAGAGCTGCTGTTTATGGAAACCAGTGAACTGTTAAAGAAAGTCCGTCATATCGAGATAAAGACGAGGGGCCTCTCCCGCAACATCTTTGCGGGTCAGTACCACTCGGCCTTCAAGGGGAGGGGTATGGCCTTCTCCGAAGTGAGGGAGTATCAGTATGGCGACGATGTGAGAGATATAGACTGGAATGTGACAGCCCGCTACAACAAGCCCTTTGTGAAGGTTTTCGAAGAGGAACGTGAACTGACGGTGATGTTGTTGGTCGATGTCTCTGCCAGCCGTAACTTCGGTGCCGTGGGAGAGGCCAAGCGTGAAATGATGGCCGAGGTCGCTGCCACGATAGCCTTTTCGGCCATACAGAACAACGACAAGATCGGCATGATTTTCTTCTCGGACAAAATCGAGAAGTTTATCCCGCCGAAGAAGGGGCGCAAGCATATCCTCTATATCATACGCGAACTGATCGATTTCACCCCCGACAATACGGGAACCAACATAGGTCTGGCCTTGGAGTACATGACCAACGCCATCAAGAAACGGTGTACGACGTTTTTAATCTCCGACTTCATCGATAACGGCGATTACAAAAACGCCCTCTCCATTGCCAACCGCCGGCACGACCTGGTAGCCATACAGGTCTACGACCGTCGGGAGTCGCAGCTGCCCAACGTGGGGCTCATCAAGTTGCAAGACTCCGAGCGGGGTGTCGAGCAGTGGGTCGACTCGTCGTCGGCCGCCGTGCGGGCCCGGTATGCCGAGTGGTGGAATGCCCGGCAAGACAAGATGCTGACCACCTTGCGCAAGAGCCGTGTCGACCTGGCGACCATCGCCACCGACGACGACTTTGTGGTGGCCCTGATGAATCTCTTCCAGCGAAGAGGGTAATAAAAATTTGAGATTCTATGAAAATACGATCTATCTTATTGCGAGTGTTTGGCGGATGTCTGCTCGTGTCGATGAGTGCCGCAACGGTGTCGGCCCAGAATCAGATAGTGGTGCGGGCCCAGATGGACTCGGCCGCCATCATGATGGGCGACCAGACGACGGTGCGCCTCGAGGTGTCGCAAGACAAAGGCAAGTTTGTGCGGCTGCCTATCATACAAGACACGCTGGTAGCCGGCGTAGAGGTGCTGAGGATTTCGAAACCCGATACGGTCGATTTGAAAAACAACCGTATACAGGTCAACAACGAGGTACTTATCACCTCGTTTGACTCGGGCCTCTACTATCTGCCTCCTTTCAAATATGTTATCGACAACGATACTTTCGAGACCCAGTCGTTGAGCCTCAAGGTGGTTCCGGTGCCGGTCGATACGACGCATGCCGAGTTTGACATCAAGGGGGTCGATGCTCCTCCCTTCGTCCTCTGGGACTATGTGCCGGCATGGGTCATCTATCTGCTCATCGCTCTCGTTGTCATAGCCGCCGGTATCTATGCCTACTGGCGCTGGGGTCGCAAGGCCAATGGTGGCGAGGCTGCTGCCGAAGAGAAGGCCATACCGCCCTACGAACGAGCCATACAGGCTTTGCACGAGTTGAAAGACTCGAAGCTCTGGCAGCAAGGTCAGGAGAAGGCCTACTATACCAACCTGACCGAAATCCTGCGGGTATACATCGACCAGCGATTCCACATCAACGCCATGGAGATGACCTCGACCCAGATTATCGACACGCTGCGGCGTAACGAGGAGACCAAAGCGGTGAACCAGCAGTTGCGCGATATTCTCGAGATGGCCGACTTCGTGAAGTTTGCCAAGATGCGGCCGCTCCCCGACGACAACGAGCAGGTGATGCGGTATGCCGAGAACTTTGTCGAAGAGACCAAGCCCGAAGAGAAGGCACCCGAACAACCGGCTGCCGACGGTACGGCTCCCGAGAAACCGGAATAAACCCATTGTTGAACAAAGGCTCATGTGGCTTTTTAAATAGATTTTTTGAAAAATGGTATTTGCGAATCCTTTATATCTGCTGCTGTTGTTGCTGATTATACCGGCCGTCGTGTGGTATATCCTCAAACAGAAGCACATGCAGGCCCCTTTGCAGGTCTCGACTACGCAGCCGTTCGACAAGATGCCGCGCACCTACAAGATATACTTGCGCCACTTCAACTTTGCCTTGCGGATACTGGCCGTTGCCTTCCTGATTATTGCTCTGGCCCGGCCGCAGTCGACCGACAACTGGCAAAACTCATCGACCGAAGGGGTCGACATCGTACTGGCGCTCGATATTTCGGGCAGTATGTTGGCCCGCGACTTTACCCCCGACCGGGTCGAAGCTGCCAAAGACGTAGCTGCCCAGTTCGTTTCGGGGCGTGAGCACGACAACATCGGTCTGGTCATCTTTGCCGGCGAGAGCTTCACCATGTGCCCGATGACAACCGACCACGCCGTGCTGCTCAACCTGATGAAAGATGTACATTGCGGTATGGTCGACGACGGTACGGCAATCGGCGACGGTCTGGCTACGGCCATCAACCGCATCAAGGACGGTCCCGCCAAGTCGAAGACCATCATCCTGCTGACCGACGGTACCAACAATGCGGGCGATATAGCCCCGGCCACGGCGGCACAAATAGCCAAGTCGTTCGGCATACACGTCTACACGATTGGAGTAGGTACCAAAGGGTTGGCCCCCACGCCGGTACAGACCCCCTACGGCATTACCTACCAGAACATGCCGGTCGAGATGGATGAGGCAGCCCTGCAGCAAATTGCGGCTACGGCCGACGGCAAATACTTCAGAGCTACCAACAAGAACGTATTGAAAGGTATCTTCGAAGAGATTGACAAGTTGGAGAAGACCAAGCTCACCGTCAAGGAATTCAGTGTAAAAGAAGAGGAATATACCCGATGGGCCCTCTTGGCACTCTTGTGCCTGGGGCTGGAGATACTCCTGCGTCAGACGTTGTTGAAAAATATTCCTTAAAAAGAAGTTGATTATGTTTCGATTTGCACAACCCGAATATTTATATCTGCTGATTCTCGTCCCTGTGCTGTGGGGGCTCTTTATCTACGGGCGATACCGCTCGCGCCGCAATCTGGCCAAGTATGGCAATCCGTCGGTGCTGGCACCGCTGATGACCGATGTGTCGAAGTACAAGCCCTGGATCAAGTTTATCTTTCAGCAACTGGCATTTATTGTTATCATATTCATGTTGGCACGGCCTCAGTTCGGTTCGAAACTCGAGACGGTCAAGAAGCAGGGGGTAGAAATCATGATTGCCCTCGACGTCTCCAACTCGATGATGGCCAAGGATATAGCACCCAACCGTCTCGAGAAGGCAAAGATGATGCTCTCGAAACTGGTCGACGAACTCGACAACGACAAGATAGGTCTTATCGTCTTTGCCGGCGATGCCTATACGCAGTTGCCCATCACCTCCGACTTCGTGTCGGCCAAGATGTTCCTGAACACCATCAACCCCTCGATGGTACCTACACAAGGTACGGCTATCGGGCGGGCCATCTCTACCGCCATGAACTCCTTCTCGCCCAACGAGAGTGTAGATAAGGCCATTATCGTCATTACCGATGCCGAGAACCACGAGGACGATGCCGCCCAGATGGCTCAGGCTGCAGCCGAGAAAAACATCAAGGTCGATGTCATCGGTATCGGTTCGCTCGAGGGTGTACCCATCCCCATCGGTGATAGCGAGACCAACTTTATCAAGGACAGCAATGGCAATGTGGTCATCTCGAAACTCAACGAGGCCCTCGGGCAGGAGATTGCCAAAGCCGGTGCCGGTATCTACGTGAGAGCCGATAACACCAATGCGGCTCTGCGGGCCCTGACGGCCGAGGTAAAGAAGATGAAGAAGGCCGATATAGAGAGCAAGGTCTATTCGCAATACGACGAGCAGTTCCAGGGTCTGGCCTGGATTGCCCTGGTGCTGTTGCTGATCGACCTCTTTATTATCGACCGCAAGAACAGTTGGCTGAAGAAGATAACTTTCTTCTCCGAAAATTCAGAAAAGTAATTTGCACTATGAAAGCAATCAACTATATACTATGTTTGATATTGGCCAGTGGGGCATGGACTGCCTCGGCTCAGGGACAGGCAGTTCCTGCGGCTCCTGCTGCCAACGAGGCCCCGGCCAAGGTCGTACCACCCAAAGAGAAAAAAATCGACGAGAAGAGCGAGCGCAACTCGATACGGAAAGGAAACGACCTGTTTAACGACAAGAAATATACCGAGGCCGAAATCGAATACCGCAAGGCGCTGGAGGCCAACCCTTCGTCCGAGATAGCTACCTACAACCTGGGTGCCGCCCTGTACAAGCAGCAGAAGTGGAACGATTCGCGCAACGAGTATAAGAAGATAGTGCAGGCCTCGTCCGACACGCTGCGCACGGCTCACGCCTGGCACAACCTGGGAAATATCTCGTTCCAGGAGAAAAACTACGCCCAGAGTATCGAAGAGTATAAAAATGCGCTGCGTCGTAATCCCAAAGATGACGAGACCCGCTACAACCTGCGGTTGGCTCAACTGTTGCTGAAGAAACAACAGCAAGATCAGAATCAAGACCAGAACAAAGATCAGCAGGACCAGAACAAGGACCAGCAGAAGGATCAGAAGCAACAGAATCAGGACCAGAACAAGAACAACCAGAATAAACAGAATCAAGACCAGAAAGATAACCAACAACAGAATAATCCCCAGCAACAGCAACCCCAGCAGTCTCAGATGTCGCGGGAGAATGCCCAACAGATTCTCGATGCCATCCAGCAAGACGAGCGCGACACCCAGGAGAAAGTGCAACGGGCTTTGATGCAGCAGCAAAAACGCAAGAAGACCGACAAGGAGTGGTAATCGGGGTGTCTAACTTATATACAACAGAGCGATGAAAAGATATTTGATTTTGTTCTTTACGCTGGTCTGTGTTACTGGACTGTGGGCCAACAATGTGCGTTTTGCGGTCGATGGGCCCCGGCAGGTGATACAGGGACAGCAGTTTCAACTGGAATACACGTTGTACAACGCTTCGGGTAAGGATTTGAAATTGCCCGAATTCAAAGGTTGCAAGGTGTTGTATCAGGGTACGAGCTCGGGTACGAGCGTGTCGGTGGTCAACGGCAAAGTCGATCGCCAGACTACCGAGACCCACGTCATCACCCTGCGGGCCGAGAAAGAGGGTAGCTACACCTTTGCACCGGCCACCATCTCGGCCGACGGGCGCACCCTGTCGACCAATACCTGGAAACTGACCGTATTACCGCCCGACAAGGCCAGCGCTTCGTCGGGTCGCTCGGGTGGGCAGAGCAGCGACAACACGACGCTGTTTGCCCGTTTGATACTCTCCAAGAGCCGGATATATGAGCAGGAGGCCGTGTTGGCCACCATCAAGTTGTACACGCAGGCTTCGGGCGTACAAGCCGAGAATTACAGTTTCCCCTCGTTCGAAGGCTTTGTGGTACAAGATATTGACCTGCCGCAAAACACCTCGTTCAGTCTGGAGAACTACAACGGCGTAAACTACAAGGTAGCCGTGCTGAAACAGTGCCTGCTCTTCCCGCAACGTACGGGCAAGATTACCATCACGCCCGGCAAGTTCGACTTTCAGGTAGAAACCTATCAACTGGTCAACGGTCCCTTTGGTCCCATGCGGGTGCCTCAGGGGGTAAGCCGGTCGGTAAGCACCAATACCACTTCGGTCGAGGTGATGCCTTTGCCCAGCGGTAAACCGGCCTCGTTCATGGGTGGGGTAGGCGACTTCTCGCTGAGCAGTTCCATCAGCTCGACCCACGTCAAGGCCAACGAGGCCATTACCTTGAAACTGACCATCAAGGGATCGGGCAACTTGAAATACCTGAAGAACCCCGAGTTGCAGTTGCCCAACGATTTCGACACCTACGACCCCAAGGTCGATGTGAATGTGAAGGCTTCGGCCGGTGGGGTGAGCGGAACCCGCACGGTAGAGTACACCACCATTCCCCGCTTTGCCGGTACGTTCAAAATCCCGGCCGTAGAGTTCTCGTACTTCGACATCAAGAGCAAGAGCTACAAAACCCTGCGTACCGAAGCGTATGAGATTACGGTCGACAAGGGTGCTCCCGGCAGCGGAGGAAAGACCGTCACCAACTTCTCCAACAAAGAGGATTTGAAGCTGCTCAACCAGGATATTCACTATATCAAGCTGGACAAGATGAATCTGGTACAGACCCCGACCCTCTATATCGACAACTGGGTTTACTGGTTGTGGTACATCGTCCCGGCTCTGGCATTCATTGTCTTTGTCATCATCAACCGCAAGCAGGCCAAGGCTAACGCCAATGTGGCTCTGATGAAGAATCGGAAAGCCAACAAGGTAGCCTCGAAACGGTTGAAGGTAGCCGGCAAATACCTGAAGAACCACGACCGAGAGCACTTCTACGACGAGGTACTCAAGGCCGTATGGGGATACCTGAGCGATAAACTCGGGTTGCCCAATTCGGAGCTGACCAAAGACAACGTGGCTGCCGAGCTGGAGAAATACGGTGCCAGTGCCGAACTGATAGCCGAGTTCAACGACATACTGGGCCGTTGCGAGTTTGCCCAATATGCACCCTCGCAGACCGACGAGGCTATGGACGAGCTCTATACTCAGACGGTCGAGGCCATCGGTAAAATGGAAAATACGGTGAAAAAGTAAAACACAACGAAGATGAAAAAGATAATCATATACATGCTCTTTGTCGTCGCCGGCGTGACGACGATGTTTGGCCAGGAGACCCTGCAACAGGCCAACGAAGCCTATGCTCAGGAGGACTACATCAAGGCTATCGAACTCTATGAGCAGACGGCCCGGGAGCAGGGCGTGTCGTCCGACCTCTACTACAACCTGGGCAATGCTTACTACAAGCACAACGAGTTTGCCAAGGCTATTCTGAACTACGAGCGGGCGCTGTTGCTGAACCCCGGTAACGAGGATGCCCGTTTCAACCTCGACATGGCCAACATGCACATTGTCGACAAGATAGACCCCGTGGGGCGTTTCTTCCTCGCGGTGTGGATCGACTCGATGCGCAGCTTCCTGTCGTCCAACACGTGGGCTGTCATCGGTATCGTCGCCTTCTTCCTCTTCCTGGGCGGTTGCTATCTCTACCTCTTCACGCGGTCGGTGCGGTTGAAGAAGATAGGTTTCTTCGGCGGCATCGTCATACTGCTTGTCGCCATCATGGCCAACTGGTTTGCCTGGGGCTTGAGCGACAAGATGGAACGCCGCAGCGAAGCTATCGTGTTTGCTGCTACGGTACCGGCCAAGAGTTCGCCGTCGGAGGGCGGTACCGACCTTTTTGTGCTGCACGAAGGAACCAAGGTGGTGATTTTGGACAAGGTGAGCGACTGGTACGAGGTGAAGATAAGCGATGGCAACCGCGGGTGGCTGCCGTCGTCGTCCATAGAAATCATTTAAACGAAAGACAGAAGTGCTGGAACAGTTAATCGAGTGGGATAAAACGGTCTTCCTGTTTTTGAACCATACCCACACACCCTTTTGGGATCATTTCATGTGGATATACACGGGGCGTCTCACATGGGCACCCCTCATAGTCGCCCTGCTCTTTGTGCTGTTCCGGAAGAACTGGAAAGAGGCTACCCTCGTCGTGGTTGCCCTGGCGCTCACCATCACCCTCTGCGACCAGTTTGCCTCGACCCTGTGCAAGCCCTATTTCGCCCGGTTCAGGCCGGCACAAGACCCCGACTTCTCACCTCTTGTACAGATTGTAAACGGGTACAGAGGAGGGCGCTACGGCTTCATCTCGAGCCATGCCGCCAACAGTTTCGGAGCCGTGGTGTTGCTGGCGCTGATATTCCGCAACCGGCTTTTTACCATAACCGGCCTTGCGTGGGCAGCCGTCAACTGCTACTCGCGCATCTATCTGGGGGTACACTATCCAGGCGACATTCTGGCCGGTACGATAGCCGGTGTCGTCATTGCCTTACTCATATATATAATGTGGAAGAGAGTCCGCTACATGCTGTGGCAGCGGCACCGCTTGCCACAACGGCAGTCGCCTTACTGTAAAGACCCCGGTATTGCGATTGCGACTACGGTCATCTATTTGAGCGTGGTAGCTATCTCGGTCTATGCACTCGTCGCAATCTATTTTTGAAAGCCCGCAAAATTTTGGCTGCAAAATTTGGAAATAAAGAAAATAGAACTTAAATTTATTGCGTATTCAAAAGAGTACAATTAACCGAATAATTAACCATAAAAAACCATTACCCTTATGACTAAGACAATCACATTTAACGAACTTCGTCGCATCAAAGACAGTTTGCCCGATGGTTCCATGCATAGAATAGCCGACGAGTTGAATGTTACCACCCAAACCGTGCGTAACTATTTTGGAGGAACCAATTATTCATTTGGGAAAAATTGTGGTCTTCATATCGAACCGGGACCCGACGGCGGTATCGTTGTGCTCGACAATACACAAATCTACGATATGGCTATTCGTATTTTGGAAGAAGAAAACAATAAGAAATAAATCATAGTTAAATAAACAGATCGACCATGAAGAAAGACCGCTTAATCACACTGGCCATTCACACCTATCCGAAGGCTCTCATCTTAAAGGGCATTTTGGAGAGCCAGGGTATAGCCGTCGCCATTCAGAATGTCAATCTGTTGAAACCAGTCATTTCTCCGGGGGTGCGAGTGCGAATCCACGAAAAAGATTTGCCTCACGCCCTCGAGATTTTAGAGACCGATCCGGTTTTCGGTAAATCGGAAGTCTCGGAAAAACCGCAGAAAAACCGAATCCTTATCCCGATTGATTTCTCCGACTATTCGTTGTTGGCCTGTCGGCTGGGATTCGATTTTGCGGAGGCCCATCAGGCCGAAGTCGTATTGCTTCATACCTTCTTGTCTCCTTTCTCCATGGGGTCTCTCTCGTTGGCCGAGACGATCAGTCATGAATTGAAAGAAAGTGAAGAACATAAACTATTATTTGCAAAGGCCAATCGTGAGATGACATCCTTTTGTGAAAAGTTGCACCAGTTGATGGTCGAGGGCGCCATCCCTCAGGTCCCCTTTATATATAGGGTATGTGAAGGGGTGCCTGAAGATACGATCATCCTGATGGCAAAAGAGTTGAACCCGTCGCTCATTGTTATGGGGTCAAGGGGAAAGACCCGAAAGGAGATAGACCTGATAGGAAGCGTTACGGCCGAAGTGGTAGACAACGGCAATTTCCCGGTGTTTGCCATACCCGAGGGATTCACGCATACCCATGTGAGCGATATTAAGAATGTGGCCTTCTTTACCAACTTCGACCAGCAGGATTTAATCTCGCTCGACACCTTCATGCGCCTGTTCCAGAACTATTCGTTCGGAATACGGTTCTTCCATTTGACCGAGAAAAGCGATGCCTGGACCGAGATAAAGCTGGCCGGCATACGCGACTACTGTCAGTCGCATTATCCCGGTCGGGAAATCGACTACAAGATACTCGGCGAGGAGAATTTCCTCGACAACGTAGAGCGCCTGTTCCAGGAGGCATCGATCGATGTCATGGTGGTGCCCAACCGCAAGCGCAACATCTTTGCCCGCCTCTTCAACCCCAGTATCGCCCATAAGATGCTGTTCCACACCGATACTCCGCTTATCGCCATACCCTCTTGATTCGGGTTGTAGCCTCGAGGCACTCCGGGCCGACAGGAATCTTTGTCAGTTTTCATTCACTTCGAGTTATACGCAAAGGTGACGTTTTGTCATATTTCGAGCCAATATATCGTTTGGCATGAAATTGGCTGTATCACCAGTGTCTGCACTTCTTGTACAGATAAAAATACAAAAATAAAAGTATAACTAAAATAAATAACCATGACAATTAAACCGTTAGCAGACAGAGTATTGGTGCTTCCAGCTCCTGCAGAAGAGAAAACAATCGGCGGTATTATTATCCCTGATTCGGCCAAAGAAAAACCCCTCAAAGGTGAAGTAATAGCCATCGGCAATGGTACCAAAGACGAGGAAATGGTAGTTAAACCCGGTGATACCGTTTTGTACGGCAAATATGCGGGCACCGAAATCGAACTGGACGGCGAGAAATATCTGATTATGAGACAGTCGGATATTTTGGCTATCCTTTAATGCGTTTCATGTTTAATTTTTAGAAGGAAAAAGAACTATGGCTAAAGAAATTAAATTCAATATTCAGGCTCGCGAAGAGCTGAAAAAAGGTGTAGACGAGTTGGCTAATGCCGTTAAAGTCACCCTGGGTCCTAAAGGCCGCAACGTCATCATCGAGAAAAAATTCGGTGCTCCCCACATCACGAAAGATGGTGTGACGGTTGCCAAAGAGGTTGAACTGGAAGACCCGTTCCAGAACATGGGTGCCCAGTTGGTTAAAGAGGTTGCCTCGAAGACGGGCGACGATGCCGGCGACGGTACGACTACGGCTACCGTATTGGCTCAGGCTATCGTAAACGTAGGTCTTAAGAACGTGGCTGCCGGTGCCAACCCCATGGATTTGAAACGTGGTATCGACAAAGCCGTGGCCAAAGTGGTAGAAGGCATCAGAGAGCAGGCTCAAGAGGTTGGCGACGACTTCGAGAAAATCGAATCGGTTGCCCGCATCTCGGCCAACAACGATAGCGAAATAGGCCAACTCATCGCCGAGGCCATGAAGAAGGTTAAGAAAGAGGGTGTCATCACCGTCGAAGAGGCCAAAGGTACCGACACGACTGTCGATATTGTAGAAGGCATGCAGTTCGACCGCGGTTACATTTCGCCCTATTTCGTAACCAACACCGAGAAGATGGAGTGCGAAATGGATACGCCTTACATCTTGATTTACGACAAGAAGATTTCGGTTCTGAAAGATATGCTTCCCGTACTCGAAGCTACTGCACAGACGGGTCGTCCTCTGCTCATCATTGCCGAGGATGTAGACAGCGAGGCTCTGGCTACGCTGGTTGTAAACCGCTTGCGTGGTTCGCTCAAGGTATGTGCCGTGAAGGCTCCTGGCTTTGGCGACCGTCGTAAAGAGATGCTCGAAGATATTGCCGTATTGACCGGTGGTGTCGTTATCTCCGAAGAGAAAGGTTTGAAACTCGAATCGACCACTATCGAAATGTTGGGTCGTGCCGAGAAGGTTACCGTAAACAAAGAGAACACGACTATCGTCAATGGTATGGGCAGCAAAGAGTCTATCGCCGCTCGTGTAGCTCAAATCAAGGCTCAAATCGAAACGACTACCTCCGACTACGATCGTGAGAAACTGCAAGAGCGTCTGGCCAAATTGGCTGGTGGTGTTGCCGTTCTCTATATCGGTGCCGCTTCTGAAGTAGAAATGAAAGAGAAGAAAGACCGTGTAGACGATGCCTTGAGCGCAACGAGAGCCGCTATCGCCGAAGGTATCGTACCGGGTGGTGGTGTTGCCTACATCCGTTGTATTCCCGCCTTGGATGGCTTGAAAGGTGCCAACGAAGACGAGACTACCGGTATCGAAATCGTAAAACGCGCCATCGAAGAGCCGTTGCGTCAAATCACCGCTAATGCCGGTGTAGAAGGTGCCGTAGTAGTACAACGCGTAAAAGACGGTAAAGGCGACTTCGGTTACAATGCCCGCACCGATTCTTACGAAAACTTCTTCGCAGCCGGTGTAATCGACCCTGCCAAAGTAACTCGTGTAGCTCTTGAGAACGCCGCTTCTATCGCCGGTATGTTCTTGACTACCGAATGTGTAATCGCCGATAAGAAGGAAGAGAATCCTGCTCCTGCCATGCCGGCTGCCGGTATGGGTGGAATGGGCGGCATGATGTAATCCCGCAATTCTTCCGACATCCTATAACAGGGAGTACTCCAAGTGAGTGCTCCCTTTTTTTGTGCCGACAAGTCCATAAAATTGCTCGTGGCATGCAGGTATTTGATGACGATATTCTCTATATTTGTAGAATATAGGGTGCGTCTCAGCATAAAAAATCAAGCGAGCTTGTTTTTCTACTTTCGACTTTTCCTATATTTGTAAATGCTAATACCTCATGAAAAAGGACAATATGAAACCGATAACAGCCATTGTAGTTTTTTTCTCATTGATGCTTCCGTCTCTCGTGTTGGGCTTTGGAAATTATGCAACCACCAAAGAGAATATTATAGCAGATGTAAATCAGGCTTTGGCACAAACTATTTTAGATAAAAACGCCGACCACATTACGGTCGATACATTGAGGGTTTTCAGGTCTAAATTGAAAATAGACGAGTTGAGAGAGACCTCTTATCTGTCGATTTGTACAGAGGCCCCCAGCAATGTAACCTTTTGCAGCGATACGATGAGTTACAAGGTGGGTGACGAGCGGTTGTATATCCGAGCCTATCCTAACTGTTCGAAGGCCGCGATATTTGGCATGTCGGGACAAAAGATTCCCTCTATCCTGTTTCTCCTCAGTTTGATATGGGGCGCATTCTCACTGATGTATTTGAGAACGAAATCGCTTGACTGTTATTCGGTTGAGCCGGAAACAATAACCGTAGGGACATTGCATTTTTCCAAATCTTCAAATCGTTTTTGGGATGAGAAGAGGCAGGAGATATATTTCACTCCAATGCAGCATCGGTTGATGCAGATGTTTATAGCGGCAGACGGTCATCGATTGTCGGTGGAAGAGATATGTCACACGCTTTGGCCCGGGAAAGAAGATGCTCGCGATACTCTTTATACATTGGTTCGCCGGATAAAGCCGGTTTTGGGAAAAGCATGTAATGTGAAGATTGAGGCAGAAAAGGGGCATTTTTATGTGTTCAAAACGGAGAAGAGCTGATTATCAGCATATTGTTGGCTAAATGTCAGCCAAATGTCAGCTCTTTTATAACGGCCTTTTATCGCCTTGCTCATATATTTGTCAGCAAAAAACGGCAAATTATGAAGAAGGTGAGAACAATCGTTGCGACTCTTTTAGGAATACTGTTTCCGGTATCGGCTTGGGCACAAGGTTGGGTAAGAGGTGTGGTCGTAGATTCGGTGAACAGTCCTGTTGCAGGAGCCTCGGTGAGGCTGTATCAGGAACACAATACATCAAGCCGTAAAGGGGGCACGACCAATCGGAACGGGCAATTCGAACTGGAGAAGATAGCCGATGGTAAATATATATTGAACATCTCTTTTTTAGGTTATGAAGATTACTCTACGGAAATCGCGGTAGCCGGGAATACAGATGTCGGGCTTATTATCCTGAAAGAACGGCCCCTCGATTTGGACGAAGTAGTCGTGTCTGCCAGCCTGGTAAAACGGTTTGCCGATAAGAAGGAGTATAGACTGACCTCAGCCGAAAAGAGTCGATACAGCAGTGCATTGTCGGCGTTGGAGTTCCTGCCCAAGATTCAAGTTCTTGACCAAAGTGTTTCGTCGGTAGATGGCAAGGCCGTGAAGATTCTGATCAATGGCATACCATCAACGCCGATAGACTTGTCTGTCATATCGCCTGAGGATATTGCCAAAATCGACTATTACACCCAACCGCCCGTCCAATACTCCAACATGGGGCTGGGGGCTGTAATCAATGTGGTGACCCGGGAAAAACAGAATGGAGGGTCGGTCGGTGTCAATACTCAGAATGCCGTGACCACAGGATTTGGCAACAATGTCGTCAACTTCAAATACAACTGGGGCCATTCGCAGATTGGTGTGACATACAATATCAATTACAGGAACTACAACAAAAGGGTGCTGGACGAAGAAATGGCCTATTCCGTCGGCGGAACAGACTTTGAAAAGAGAAAGAGCGGGCGCAACAGCCCGTATGCTTATGAGCAGCAGATGGCCGAAATCAGCTTCAACAATGCAAAAGCAGACAACTATCTGTTCAGTGCAAAACTCTCCTTCAACTCATTGAATCGCAGACGGTCATCGGTGCAGGACATTCTGTCAAGCGTGGACGGCAAGGAATCCCATAAAACAGGGGAGAGTCAGGATAAAGACAAATACATCAGTCAGGTCATGGATATGTATTTCAGTAAATCGTTCGGCTCCAAACACGAACTTATCGTGAATCTCGTCGGTACATACTACAAATCGGATTATGATTATGAGTATCAGGAATTACAGGAAGCAGAACCCGACTTTGAAACGGCGACGGTAATACATACCGACAAGTATTCGGTTATTGGAGAAGCGTTGTATACCTACAAAATGAAAACGGCGAATCTGTATGCAGGGGCCCGATACATGTACAACAACAGCATTCAGAACAACTTACCGTCGAACAACAAGATAACGGCCCATGAGATCTATTCCTATCTGGGAATAACCGGCATGTGGGGCGACAGATTCAATTACAGCATCAGCGCTGGTGTAAACAACAACATATTTACCACCATCGAAAACAAGACCTACAACTTCACCTATTTCCGTCCTCAGGTGAAATTGGGGTATTTCATAGACCCGAGCTCCGACCTGATGTTCAATTATGAAATAAATACCGAAAACCCGTCAGTCTCTTCGTTGACTTATAATCCATATTATAAAGATCCCAATTACATCTTTGTCGGGAACCCCCGTTTGACGCCAAGCAACAACCACGATTTTTCAGTCTCCTATTTCAAAGGGTTCAAGAAGTTGGTAATCAATGCAGAAGTGGGGTATTCATATACAAAAGATGCTATCGCCCCGATTTTCCAATCGGATCATACAAACATCATCGAAACATTCGGGAATCTGGATTATGCACAGAACATGAAAGTCAGCCTTTTTTTACAGTGGTATCCATTCGCCAACAATATGCTCAGGTTGAGACTCTACTCCGAAGTGTTCCATCAGATAAATAAATGGGGCGCCTCGAAATGGGACCATACGGGCTATTCCATCATACCCTCGGTATATCTTGCCTATCGTCAATGGGGATTGCAGGTGTTCTATCAAACTCAGAAGAAATCCCTTATCGGACAGACGACGAGAAATATACCCAGTATGGCATCGGTAGAGTTCTCTTATAAACCCATTAAAAACCTGACCCTCACCGGTGGTATAAGATACCCGTTCTATGACTCTTGGAAACAGGTCACATCCGTATCTGGAACATCGCTTCTGCGACGGACGGAAACCGAAAGAATCGTCAACAATGCCAATATGGTATATGTCAATCTCGTTTATAACTTCTCATTTGGCCAGTCTGAATCGGGCGTGAAATTGAAAATGCAGAACCGGGATAAGG
Source organism: Barnesiella sp. ET7 (assembly GCF_024733785.1). Lineage (NCBI taxonomy): Bacteria > Pseudomonadati > Bacteroidota > Bacteroidia > Bacteroidales > Barnesiellaceae > Barnesiella > Barnesiella sp. ET7. The sequence continues at coordinate 84,050 of NZ_JANRHM010000011.1, read as the reverse complement.
ATTCCGGAATCTTGAACAGAAATTGATACGACTGAAAACCGATGAAGGTGTGGGAGAGTCTGAGGACAATGGAGCCAACAGATTCTCCCTCTTGCTTGTTTATAAGGTTGTGGAGCAGGAGAGGGGTATCCCGTTTTGAGGAACGCTGCACCCCGAGCAATCGGTTATCGGTTCGTGCAGGTTTTCTCTCGGCTATTCTTTCCGGCTTCGGGTTTTGTTGTATTTTTGCACCGTGAAAGCTATCTATATCTTTTTAGGCGGACTCTCTCTCGGCTTGGGTGTAGCCGGTATCTTCCTGCCGCTGTTGCCTACCACGCCCTTTCTGTTACTGTCGGCCGCGCTGTGGCTGCGCAGTTCGCCACGGCTTTACCGGTGGCTTTTGAATCATAAGCGGCTGGGACCCTATATCAGCGACTTCCTCGAGCACAAGGCCATACCGCTGCGGGTGAAAGTCATCTCGGTATCGCTGGTGTGGATTACGCTGCTCTACTGTGCCCTGTTTGTGGCCCGGGTGTGGTGGCTCGCTTTGCTCTTCGTGCTGCTGGCCGTGGCCTTGTCGTGGCATATCCTCTCGTACAAGACTCGCAAATAGCCGTTATCAGTATCTGAATCCGATGGAGAGAAAGACGTTCCCGCAATTGTCGAGCCCCGAGGTGTGCGAATCGATAAACCGGTAACCCAACTCGACGACAGGCGAGAACCTGTACGACTTGAGATACCAGGCCAACGATACATCGTAGCTCGAGCGTTTCCACGAGGGGCAGCCCACACTGCTCAATGCCTTGGCCCGTATATCGAGGGCATGGATGCTTTTCACACTGTCAAGCAGTTTTACACCCAGGCCACCGCCTATGCTGACTCCATTATAATAGGTTTTGACGCCTTCATGTTTATACAGGGAAATGTTGTCTTCTGCGGTAACGAAGAGATAGGCGATAGAGACAAACTCTACCTGAGACTTGAATGAAAAGTCAACGGGCGTTATTCCTTTATTTTCCATTCCTGTTCCGGCAGAGAATTCGAAGTGTACCCGGTCCATGAAATTTTGTGCATTTGTCTCGACTGTTGCAAGGGCGAGCAACAGCGTAGCCGCATAAATAAATTTTCTCATCTTGCTACCGTGTTGTGTTTGATTAAGGCATTTGTCGTTTCAGGGAATCGTATGAAACGATTCCTCTGAATCATGAACATAAAGATAATAATTTATTCTTTTTGTACAAAAAAGGGATAATAAAAAAGCGCGGCCTTCCCGATTGAAGGTCGCGCTTTTATGCGGTTCAGAGTTTTCTTACATTACTTGTATTCGTCCCAGCTCTTGATTTGAATATCGACGATATTCAGGCTGCAGAAGGCTTCGATAAAGGCCGAAGCCAACCGGGCATTGGTGATGAGCGGGATGTTGAAGTCGATGGCGGCACGGCGTATCTTGTAGCCATTGTCGAGCTCTTTCTGCGTCAGGTTCTTGGGAATGTTCACCACCAGATCTATCTGCTTGTTGTGCAGCATCTCCAGGGCCTGCGGCTCGTGGTCGCTCTCGCTGGGCCAGTATACCTTCACGGCCGGAATACCGTTGTCGGTGAGGAACTGATGGGTTCCGCCCGTGGCAAAGAGGCTGTATCCCTTCTCGTGCAAGAGTTGGGCCGCCTCGAGCATGTCGGCTTTCTGTTTGGCGCTACCGGTCGAGAGCAGGATGTTCTTCTTCGGAATCTGGTAACCGACCGAGAGCATGGCTTTCAAGATGGCTTCGCTGGTATCGAGTCCCAGACAGCCTACCTCGCCGGTCGATGCCATGTCGACACCCAGTACGGGGTCGGCTTTCTGCAGACGGGAGAAGGAGAACTGCGAGGCCTTGATGCCTACGTAGTCGAGGTCGAACTCGTTTTTGCCCGGTTTCTCTACCGGCAATCCCATCATCACCTTCGTGGCCAGCTCGATGAAGTTGATTTTCAAAACCTTCGATACGAACGGGAAGCTACGCGAGGCACGCAGGTTGCACTCGATTACCTTGATGTCGTTGTTCTTGGCCAGGAACTGGATGTTGAAGGGACCCGATATATTGAGCGCCTGGGCTATCTGCCCGGCCACCTTCTTGATGCGTCGCACGGTCTCGACATAGAGCTTTTGCGGCGGGAACTGTATGGTGGCGTCGCCCGAGTGTACACCGGCAAACTCGATGTGCTCCGAGATGGCGTAGATGATGATTTCGCCATTGCGGGCCACGGCATCCATCTCGATCTCTTTGGCGTGCTGGATAAACTCGCTCACTACGACCGGGTGTTTCTTCGATACGTTGGCGGCCAGTTGCAGAAACTGTTCCAGCTCGGCGTTGTTCGAGCAGACGTTCATCGCAGCACCCGAGAGCACATACGAGGGCCGAACCAGCACGGGGTAACCCACCTCTTTCACGAAGTCGTAGATGTCGGCCAGCGAGGTCAGCTCGCGCCAGCGCGGCTGGTCGATACCCAGCGAGTCGAGCATCGACGAGAATTTGTGTCGGTCTTCGGCGTGGTCTATGCTGTCGGCCGTCGTGCCCAATATGCTCACGTGCTGCTCGTCGAGGCGCGTGGCCAGGTTGTTGGGAATCTGTCCGCCGGTCGAGAGAATTACGCCGTGAGGATTCTCGAGCTCGAGAATATCCATCACCCTCTCGAAGGTCAGCTCGTCGAAGTAGAGGCGGTCGCACATGTCGTAGTCGGTCGATACCGTTTCGGGGTTGTAGTTGATCATTACACTGCGGTAGCCCTCTTTGCGAATGGTATTCAGGGCCTGCACGCCGCACCAGTCGAACTCAACCGAAGAGCCTATGCGGTAAGCACCCGAACCCAGTACCACAATCGACTTGTGGTCGCCCAGGTACTTCACATCGTTGGCGATGCCACTGTAGGTCAGGTACAGATAGTTGGTCTGTGCCGGATACTCGGCGGCCAGCGTGTCGATCTGTTTCACCACGGGGACGATGCCGAGCGATTTACGGAACTGGCGCACCCACTGCATGTGGCAGTCTTCCATCTTTTCCTTCCAGATGGCGCGGGCAATCTGGAAATCGGAGAAGCCCTGTATCTTGGCCCGACGCATGAGGTCGTAGTATTCCTGGGGATTCTCGGCGCGGGTAATCGACTCGTCGAGCTCTTCCAAGTCGTGAGCCGTGCGCACGATATTCATCAGTTTTTGCAGGAACCAGCAGTCTATTTTGGTCAGTTCATGTATCTGGTCTACCGTATAACCGGCGCGCATGGCCTTGCTGATGACAAAGATACGTTTGTCGGTAGGCTCGTGCAGCGACTTGTCGATATTGGGAATAACCAGTTCCTTGTTCTCCACGAAGCCGTGCATGCCCTGGCCAATCATGCGCAGACCTTTCTGGATAGCCTCCTCGAAGGTGCGGCCGATGGCCATTACCTCGCCGACCGATTTCATGCTGGAGCCCAGCTCGCGGTCTACGCCCTGGAATTTGCCCAGGTCCCAACGGGGTATTTTGCAGACAATGTAGTCGAGAGCCGGCTCGAAGAAGGCGCTGGTCTCTTTGGTGACCGAGTTTTTCAGGTCGAACAGGCCATAGCCCAAACCCAGTTTGGCAGCCACGAAGGCCAACGGATAACCCGTAGCTTTCGAGGCGAGGGCCGACGAGCGGCTCAGACGGGCATTCACCTCGATTACCCGGTAGTCTTCCGACTTGGGGTCGAAGGCATACTGCACGTTACACTCGCCCACGATGCCGATGTGGCGGATAATGCGGATAGCCAGTTCGCGCAATTTGTGATATTCGCTGTTGGTGAGTGTTTGCGACGGAGCCACCACGATACTTTCGCCCGTGTGGATACCCAGCGGGTCGAAGTTCTCCATGTTACATACCGTGATGCAGTTGTCGTAGCGGTCGCGCACCACCTCGTATTCAATCTCTTTCCAGCCTTTAAGCGATTTCTCTACCAGAATCTGGGGCGAGAACGACAGTGCCTTTTCGGCTTTCAACCGCAGCTCCTCTTCGTTGTCGCAGAAACCGCTGCCCAATCCACCCAGCGCATAGGCAGCCCGGATGATGATGGGGTAGCCCAGTTCGGCGGCAGCCTGAACGGCATCTTCAATCGAGTTGACGGCCTCGCTCTTGATGGTCTTGACATCGATTTCGTCGAGTTTCTTGACGAAGAGTTCGCGGTCTTCGGTATCCATGATGGCCTGTACCGGCGTACCCAATACCTTCACGTTATATTTCTCGAGCGTGCCGGCCTGATAGAGCTGTACACCGCAGTTGAGAGCCGTTTGCCCGCCGAAGGCCAGCAGGATGCCGTCGGGTTGCTCCTTTTGGATAACCCGCTCGACGAAGTAGGGGGTAACCGGCAGGAAGTAAATCTTGTCGGCCACACCCTCCGAGGTTTGTACCGTGGCGATGTTGGGGTTGATCAAAACCGTCGTGATGCCTTCCTCTTTGAGGGCTTTCAAGGCCTGCGACCCGGAATAGTCAAATTCACCGGCTTCACCTATTTTCAAGGCTCCGGAGCCTAACAGCAATACTTTCTTTATTTTTTTAATCTCTTCTTGGTTCATAGGTATGGTATTTCCGGGTTTACAACAGTTTTACAAATTCGTCGAACAAGAACTCGGTGTCGGTAGGACCGCTGGCAGCCTCGGGGTGGAACTGGGCCGAGAAGTAGGGTTTCGATTTGTGACGTATCCCTTCGTTGGTACCGTCGTTCATGTTGATGAAGAGCGGTTCCCAGTCGGCTCCCAGAGTCGAGTTGTCTACGGCAAAGCCATGGTTCTGCGAGGTAATGAAGCAGCGGTTTGTGCCCACCTGGCGCACCGGTTGGTTGTGGCTGCGGTGTCCGTATTTGAGTTTGTAGGTGCGGGCCCCTCCGGCTTTCGACAGCAGTTGGTTGCCCATGCAGATGCCGAAAATGGGTTTCGTGCCGTTCATGGCCTGGCGTATGTGGTCTACGGTAATGCCGCACATGTCGGGGTCGCCCGGGCCGTTCGAGATGAACAGGCCGTCGTACTCGAGCGTGTTGAAGTCGTAGTCCCAGGGCACGCGAATGACGGTCACGTTGCGCTTGAGCAGGCAGCGGATGATGTTGTGCTTCACGCCGCAGTCGACCAGCACCACTTTCTTATCGCCGTTTCCATAGCGAATCACCTCTTTGCAGCTCACCTTGGCTACCAGATTGGTAAGGTTGGGGTCTACGAACTCGATGTCGTCGCCGCCTTCGATTACGATTTTGCCTTTCATGGAGCCGTGCTCTCTCAATCGCTTGGTCAACTCGCGGGTGTCGATGTCGTAGATACCCACAATCTCTTCTTCCTTCAGCCAGTCGGCCAAACTCTTGGCGGCATTCCAGTGGCTGTATTCAAACGAGTAGTCCGATACGACCAGCGCTTCGACGTGGATTTTTTCCGATTCGTAGAATCGTGACAATCCATTTACCTCTTCACGTCGAGGCACTCCGTAATTTCCGATAAGCGGGTAGGTGGTCACTAAGATTTGTCCGGAGTAGGAGGGGTCGGTCAGGCTTTCGGGATAGCCCATCATTGCGGTGTTGAAGACGACCTCGCCGGCAACAGGTTTTTCGTAGCCAAATGATTTCCCGACGAATACGGTACCATCATCCAGGATTAGAGAAGCCTTTTTTGTTGTTTGCATTACGATAGAATTATATATGTATTAGTAATTAGCTTAAGTAAGTAGGGTGGATTTCTATCGTGAAAACCATGCAAAGATAGGAAAAAAATCCCTATTCCGCAGGTTTTACCGCCAGATTGTAAAAATAAATTTTCGAACTGTGCATCGGCTGTACGGGAGGGTAGTTAAATGTGTTGCTGTTTTTATAATATATAAATGTATTTATACAATATTTATACTTTCAATCTGTAAGTATGTTTGTCAAAAAGGGTAATTTTGCAACGAAATAATTGCATTTAGTTTTCGAAAACCGAAATGTTGTATCAAAAAGAGTGTTCTTATGAGATTCACGAAAATGCAAGGTGCAGGCAATGACTATATTTACCTGAATGGATTTGAACCGTTGCCTGCCGACTTGGGCGAGTTGGCCCGACAGATGAGCGACCGGCATTTTGGGGTGGGCTCCGACGGATTGGTGATTATCATGCCCTCGGAGAGTTGTGACTTCAGAATGCGGATGTTTAACTCGGACGGCAGTGAAGCCGAGATGTGCGGAAATGCTTCGCGCTGCGTAGGCAAATATGTATATGACAAGGGGATGACCACCAAAAAGGAGTTGACTCTCGAGACGCTTGCCGGCGTCAAACACCTCACACTGCATATTCAAGACAATAAGGTCGAACAGGTTACGGTCGATATGGGTGAGCCCATATTGTCGGCTCCCGATATACCGGTAAATCTTTCGGAGAGTCCTGTCGTATCGCAACCTCTCGAGATTGAGGGGAATCGTTTTGCCATCACCTGCGTGTCGATGGGTAACCCGCATGCGGTTATCTTTCTCGACGACATGGACCGCTACGACCTACATCACATCGGGTCGCTGATCGAGCATCACGAACTCTTCCCGCGGCGCACCAATGTCGAGTTTGTCGAGGTGCAGTCGCCACAACACCTGAGAATGCGCGTGTGGGAACGCGGGGCCGGCGAGACTCTGGCGTGCGGAACCGGCGCTTGTGCTACGCTGGTGGCTGCCGTACTGAATGGCAAGTCTGACCGCCGGGCCAAGTTGCATCTGCTGGGTGGAGATTTGTCGATCGAGTGGAACGAACAAAACAATCGAATTTACATGACTGGCGGTGCCGTCACCGTATTTGAGGGTGAATGGCCCGACGGTAATAATAGAAGTATATGGTATTGATTAATGAAAATTATTTGAAGCTCGCAGAGAGCTATCTGTTTTCAGATATAAAGAAGAAAGTAAACGCCTATAAGGAGCAGAACCCCGAGGCCCGCATCATCAGCCTGGGCATAGGCGATGTGACGCGGCCCATCGTCCCGGCCATCATCGAGGCGCTGCACAAGGCAGTCGACGAGATGGGTCGTGCCGAGACCTTCAGGGGGTATGGTCCCGAGCAGGGATACCGTTTCCTGCAGGAGCGCATTATCGAACACGACTTCAGAACGCGAGGCGTTGAACTCGATCCCGACGAAATTTTTGTCGGCGACGGTGCCAAGAGCGACCTGGGTAACATCGGCGATATTCTGAGTGTGAAGAATCGGGTGGCCGTGACCGACCCGGTTTATCCCGTCTATGTCGATACCAACGTGATGGCCGGTCGAGCCGGCGAGTTGGCCGGCGATGGGGAGCACTGGAGCCAAATCGTGTATATTCCCTGTACGGCCGAGAACAATTTCGTACCCGCTTTGCCTGCCGAACGCCCCGACATTATCTACCTGTGCTACCCCAATAATCCCACGGGAACCGCTCTGTCGAAAGCCGAGTTGCAAAAGTGGGTCGACTATGCCCGTGAAAACGAGTCGCTCATTCTCTTCGATGCGGCTTACGAGGCTTTCATTCACGACGAAGATATTCCGCACAGCATCTACGAGATGGAGGGTGCCAAAGAGGTAGCCATCGAGTTCCGCAGCTTTTCCAAGACAGCCGGTTTCACCGGTCTGCGTTGCGGCTATACCGTAGTGCCCAAGGCATTGAAACTCTACGACGCAGCCGGCAAAAAGGTGATGGTGAACCCGCTGTGGAACCGCCGGCAGACAACCAAATTCAATGGCACTTCCTATATTGTGCAACGAGCTGCCGAAGCTGCATATAGTCCGCTGGGTAACAAGCAGATAAAAGAGTCTATCGAGTACTATATGCGCAATGCCCGGCTCTTGAAAGAGTCGCTTCAGAATGTCGGGTTGAAAATATTTGGAGGAGATAATGCTCCATATATTTGGGTAAAGACTCCCGATGGATTATCTTCGTGGAAGTTTTTCGATCGTCTGTTGCACGAGTGTCATATCGTAGGTACTCCCGGAGTAGGGTTCGGCCCCTCGGGCGAAGGATATTTCCGCTTGACGGCCTTCGGACGATACGAGGATACGGTAGAGGCTATTTCGCGTATTCAAAACTGGAAGCTGTAAACAAGAAATAACACAAACTAAACCTAATACATTCAACTATGTCAATGCTAAGATTCAAAGTGACGAAAGAAGCTTTTAGTCGGAAAGCAGTCCCCGTCAATTATCCGAAGGAGAGACCGTCTGAGTATTACGGACGATATGTCTTCAACCGGGAGAAGATGTTCAAGTATCTGCCCAAAAAGACCTACGAAGCCGTAATCGAGGCGATCGACAACAGCACTCCGCTGAGCCGCGAGGTAGCCGATAGCGTCGCTGCCGGCATGCGCAAATGGGCCCTCGAAATGGGTGCTACGCACTATACCCACTGGTTTCACCCGCTCACCGACGGTACGGCCGAAAAGCACGATGCCTTTATCGAGCACGACGGCAAAGGCGGTGTAGTCGAGGAGTTCTCGGGCAAACTGCTCATCCAGCAGGAGCCCGATGCGTCGAGTTTCCCCAATGGCGGTATCCGCAATACCTTCGAGGCTAGGGGATACTCGGCCTGGGATATCTCTTCGCCTGCATTTATACTTGACAAAACGCTGTGTATTCCCACGATATTCATATCGTATACCGGCGAATCGCTCGACTATAAAGCTCCGTTGCTGAAAGCATTGAACAGTGTAAACAAAGCGGCGACCGCCGTTTGCAAATATTTCGACGAGCATGTCAACCACGTCTACTCCTATCTGGGATGGGAGCAGGAGTATTTTCTGGTCGACGAGAGCCTCTATGCCGCTCGTCCCGACCTGGTGCTTACGGGTCGCACCCTTATGGGACACGAGAGTGCCAAGAACCAGCAGCTCGAAGATCACTATTTCGGAGCCATTCCCTCTCGCGTCGAAGCCTTCATGCAAGACCTCGAAATCGAGTGCCACATGTTGGGTATCCCGGTAAAGACCTGTCACAACGAAGTTGCTCCCAACCAGTTCGAGGTTGCTCCTATCTTCGAAGAGACCAACCTGGCCAACGACCACAACCTGCTGCTCATGTCGGTTATGCGCGAAGTGGCCCGTCGGCACAACTTCAGAGTGTTGCTGCATGAGAAGCCTTTCAAGGGCGTAAACGGTTCGGGCAAGCACAACAACTGGTCGCTGGGCACCGATACCGGCGTGTTGCTCTTTGCCCCCGGTAAGACACACAAAGAGAATCTGCAGTTCATTACGTTTATTGTCAATGTAATGGCTGCCGTCTATAAATACAATGGTCTGTTGAAAGCCAGCATCTCGTCGGCTACCAACGGTCACCGTCTGGGTGCCAATGAGGCTCCCCCGGCCATCATCTCCATCTTCATGGGCAAACAGATTAGCGAAATCCTCGCCAAACTGGCCAAGAGCACTTCGGAAGATGTGTTGAACATGAGCGGCAAGTCGGGCTTGAAACTGGATATTGCCCAGATTCCCGAAATCTTGATGGACAATACCGACCGCAACCGTACATCGCCCTTCGCCTTTACCGGCAACCGATTCGAGTTCCGGGCCGTAGGTTCGTCGGCCAACTGTGCCAGCGCCATGATTGCCTTGAATGCTGCCGTGGCCTCTCAGTTGCAGGAGTTCAAACAACGGGTCGATGCCCTCATTGCCGAAGGCAAGGAGAAAGAACAGGCCATCCTCACGGTTCTCAAGGAGCTTATCAACGAGAGCAAAGACATTTGCTTCGACGGCAACGGATACAGCGACGAGTGGAAGGCCGAGGCCGAGCGTCGCGGACTCGATTGCGAAACGAGTGTGCCGCTTATCTTTGACAACTACCTGAAAGACGATGTGGTGAAGATGTTCGAGCAGACCAACGTCTTTACCCGGGTAGAGCTGCAGGCCCGCAATGAAGTGAAGTGGGAAATCTACACCAAGAAGATACAGATTGAGGCCCGTGTGCTGGGCGACCTGGCCATCAATCACATCGTGCCGGTAGCCACACGGTATCAGTCGCTCCTGCTCGACAACGTGTTCAAAATCAAGAGTCTGTTCCCGGCCGAGAAGAGCGAGCAGATTGCTACGCAAGACATGGAGGTAATCGAGAAGATAGCCTACCACTTGCTCACCATCAAGGAGAAGGTTCACACCATGGTCGAGGCCCGCAAGGTGGCCAACAAGATTGAGAACGAGCGCGAAAAAGCCATTGCCTATCACGACACCGTGGCTCCGCATCTCGACGAGATTCGCTACCACATCGACAAGCTCGAGCTGATGATCGACAACGAGATGTGGCCGCTTCCCAAGTACAGAGAACTGTTGTTTATCCGTTAATGAATATTGAGTGAATAACCTATCGGATAGATGACCCCATGATACAGAAACGAGCTATAACAGACCTGAAAAATCTTGTTGTGGCTCGTTTTGCGTTATGACACTTGCATATCGTTTTTATAAGGATTCGATTTTATGACAGAAGTTATCAAACACGAGTGTGGCATCGCCATGGTGCGGCTGTTGAAACCACTCGCTTATTATCAGCAAAAGTACGGCTCGTACATGTATGGGTTGAACAAGCTCTACCTGCTCATGGAGAAACAACACAACCGGGGGCAGGAGGGGGCCGGGTTGGCTTGTGTGAAACTGCACGCACGTCCGGCCGAAGAGTTTATCTACCGGGAACGCGCCCTGGGAACCGGAGCCATACAAGAGATTTTTGCCAATGTAAAGACACAGATTCAGAATACGCCCCACGACACGAGCGATGCCGAGTGGGCTGCCCTGCACTTGCCTTTTGCCGGCGAGGTCTACATGGGGCACCTGCGCTACAGCACCACCGGCCGTTCGGGCCTGTCGTATGTACACCCGTTTTTGCGCCGGGGCAACTGGCGTTCGCGCAACCTGTTGTTGTGTGGCAACTTCAACATGACCAACGTCGACGAGATATTTGAGAGCATTGTGGCCAAGGGGCAACACCCCCGCAGCTATGCCGATACCTTTGTCTTGCTGGAACAACTGGGGCATGCCCTTGATATGGAGAACCAGCGGTTGTACGACCTCTACAAGAAGGAGGGGCTCGACGACATCGAGATTACCGAGTCGATTGAAAACAACCTGAATCTGGCCGAGATACTCAAGAAACCTTCGCGCATCTGGGACGGTGGTTACGTCATCTGCGGCATGACCGGCAGCGGCGACATGTTCTCCTTCCGCGACCCGCGGGGCATACGCCCGGCTTTCTATTATGCCGACGACGAAATTGTGGTCGTGGCATCGGAGCGTCCGGTCATACAAACCACCATGAACCTCTCGGTCGAGCAGGTGAAAGAGCTGCAACCGGGCGAATGTCTGGTAGTGAACCGTCGGGGCGACATGCACATCGAGCAGATTCTCCCGCCGGCCAATTACAGTGCCTGTTCGTTCGAACGCATCTATTTCTCGCGGGGTAGCGACGTCGACATCTATCGCGAGCGCAAGGAGTTGGGGCGCCACCTGGCCCCCCAGATTCTCAAGAGTGTCGACTACGACCTGGCGCACAGTGTCTTTTCGTTTATCCCCAACACGGCCGAGGTGGCCTTTTACGGTATGCTCGAGGGGTTGGACAGCTATCTGAGCGAACAGAAGCTGGCCCGCATCCGGCAGGCCGGCGACAGCCTTACCGACGACGAACTGAGGCAGATACTTTCGCTCAAGGTCCGCTCGGAGAAGGTGGCCATCAAGGACATTAAACTGCGTACCTTCATCGCCGAGGGCGATACCCGCGACGATCTGGCCGCCCACGTCTACGACATCACCTACGGCACGGTAGAACCGGGGGTAGATAATCTGGTGGTTATCGACGACAGTATTGTGCGTGGTACCACGTTGCGGCAAAGTATCATCAAGATACTGGACCGGCTTCACCCGAAAAAAATCATCATCGTTTCGTCGTCGCCGCAAGTGCGTTTTCCCGACTGTTATGGTATAGACATGTCGCGCATGGGCGAGTTTATTGCCTTCAAGGCTGCCATGGAACTGCTGAAAGAGCGGGGCATGCAGTCGGTAATCGACGAGGTATACCGCAAATCCAAAGCACAGCAAAACAGACCCAAAGAGGAGATTGTCAACTATGTAAAGGAGATTTACGCCCCCTTTACTCAGGAGGAGGTGTCGGAGAAGATAGCCCAAATGCTTACCTCCGACGATATTTCGGCCCAAGTCGAGATTATCTATCAGACTCTGGAGGGATTGCATGAGGCTATTCCCAGCCATCCGGGCGACTGGTATTTCTCGGGCGATTATCCTACGCCTGGCGGTAACCGATTGGTAAACAATGCCTTTATAAATTTTGTAGAGGGCGCTGTCAGCAAACGACAACTGTAAGCATACGCTACGAATAGGAACAGAGCGGACCGGTGAGAATAATCGCCGGTCCGCTTTTGTTTTGTAAAATAGTGAAAATATGTTATTATTTATACGGATTATAAATAATATAGGGGTGATATATAGCAATAAATCGGAACAAATTGCGAACTTTGCATTTGGAAACAAAGTTAAACAGATAGAATATGCGGTTGTCCGATTTGAAAACAGGCGATAAAGCCGTTGTTGTTAAAGTGTTAGGTCACGGGGCATTCCGAAAACGGATTATCGAAATGGGGTTTGTCAGAGGACAAACAGTCCTTGTCGAGTTGAATGCTCCGTTGAAAGACCCTATCAAATATAAGATCATGGATTATGAAATCTCGCTGCGGCGCAGCGAGGCTTCGCTGGTCGAAGTGATTACTCCCGAAGAGGCCGAGGCCGTATTTGGTGATGCCAACAAAGCCAGCGGAGAGTCGAAGTTGACTCCTTCGGAGGAGGACGAATGTATAAAACGGGCTCTCTCGAAAAGTACCAAGACCATCAATATCGCCCTGGTGGGAAATCCCAACTGCGGCAAGACCTCGTTGTTCAATATCGCTTCGGGTGCTCACGAGCATGTGGGCAATTACAGTGGTGTGACAGTCGATGCCAAGAAGGGTTTCTTCGAGTATAAAGGCTACCACTTCAATATCTATGACCTGCCGGGTACCTATTCGCTGTCGGCCTATTCGCCCGAAGAGCTGTATGTGCGCCGCTATCTGAAAGACGAGACACCCGATGTGCTGGTGAACGTAGTGGTGGCTTCGAATCTGGAGCGGAATCTCTACCTCACTACCGAGTTAATCGATATGGACTATCGCATGGTCATCGCCCTGAATATGTTCGACGAGCTGGAGCAGAGCGGTGGCAAAATCGACTACAAGCACTTGGGCAACATGATAGGTGTGCCCATTGTTCCCACGGTATCCCGGTCGGGCAAGGGGGTAAACCAGCTGTTCGACACGGTTATCGACGTGTATGAGGGGCGTAACGAATCGGTGCGTCACGTTCACGTCAATCTGGGGAATGTGATTGAAAACGGTATCACTCCGCTGAAAAACCTGCTGAAACAGGACCCCACCTGCACGCGGGAGTTCTCGCCCCGTTATCTGGCCATCAAGACTCTCGAAGGCGATGCCGAGGTGAAAAAAATTCTGGAGGGGGCAGACTCCTATCCCGAACTGATGAAGTTGCGTGACCAGGAGGTGAAAGAGATAGAAGCGACGCTGAACGAAGATATCGAATCGGCAATCGCTAATGAAAAATACGGCTTCATCTCGGGTGCATTGGCCGAGACCTATACGCCGGGCGATAAGGAAGAGGCCCGCTCGACACGCATTATCGACTCGTTTGTCACCAACAAACTATTCGGGTTCCCTATCTTTATTCTCCTCATGTGGCTCATGTTCGAAGCCACTTTCTCGTTGGGTGCCTATCCGATGGAGTGGATTGAGAGTTTTGTGGCGTGGCTGTCGGGGCTGGTAGGTACTTATATGCCGGCCGGGCCGCTGAAAGATTTACTCATCGACGGTGTTCTTGGCGGAGTAGGAGGTGTCATTGTGTTTCTGCCCAACATCTTGATACTCTATCTTTTCATTTCGTTTATGGAAGACTCGGGATATATGGCCCGAGCGGCCTTCATCATGGATAAGATCATGCACAAGATAGGGCTGCACGGAAAATCGTTCATTCCTCTAGTCATGGGCTTCGGTTGCAACGTACCGGCCATTATGGCTACCCGCACCATCGAGAGCCGGAGCAGTAGACTGATAACCATACTTATCGACCCGTTTATCTCATGCAGCGCACGCATTCCTATTTATATCCTGCTGGTGGGTACATTTTTCCCACACTATGCCAGTTTGGTTTTTGTCGGTCTTTATGTGTTGGGCATCGTTGTAGCAGTCGTTACGGCCAAGTTGATGCGCCGCTTTCTCTTTAAGGTCGACGAGACTCCCTTTGTTATGGAACTGCCACCCTATCGTATGCCTACGGCCAAAGCCACTATCCGCCACATGTGGAGTAAAGCCGAGCAATATTTGCGCAAAATGGGAGGGGTGATATTGGTAGCCTCGGTCATTATCTGGTTCCTGAGCTATTTCCCCCGTCCTGCCGAATCGTATGAGCGGGAACTGACGCCGCACGAGCAGATGGAGCAACAGAGCAATTCGTATCTGGGCAAGATAGGGCAGGCTCTTACGCCGCTGGTCGAGCCATTGGGATTCAACTGGAAAGTAACCACTTCATTACTTTCGGGAACAGCAGCCAAAGAGTTGGTGGTGAGTACTCTCGGGGTGTTGTACTCCGAGAACGATTCGGACGAAACTCTCACGTTGTCACAACGCATCTCGCAACCCAACCCGGCAACGGGTACTCCCGATTTTACGCCGCTGGTTGCTCTCACGTTCATGGTATTCGTGCTGCTCTATTTCCCTTGTATCGCTTCGGTCGTGGCTGTCATCAAAGAGTCGGGCAGCTGGAAATGGGGAGCCTTTACTGTTATATATAATACTTGTGTGGCGTGGATTGTTGCATTTATCGTTTATCAGATTGGATCATTATTTATATAGTAAACTATGGATAAAGAAACCTTTTTGTCCTTTTATGAAAAGGCTGGCTATCGGGTAATCGACTCGTTTACGTATAGCGACATCAAACTATTCTTGATGCGCAACCTCCCCAAAACGACATTCCGCGCCATCTATATTGGAGTTCTGCTGCTGGTGCTTTTCGGTGTCGGGTTTATGATAGCTCTGTGGCAAGAATCCCAATCGGCGAGCCAATTCTTTCTCGAAATAGGGGCGAGTCTTGTGTGGGTAGTGGTGGGCTATGCCCTTATGATACCTCTGCATGAATTTATACACTGGCTCGTATATCGTTCCGAAGGGGCAGCCGATGTGCGTTTCGGGGCTATCTGGCGCTCGTTTGTCTTCTTTGCTGCGGCACACAATTTCCTGACCGATTACAAAACTTTCAAACGAATAGCTTTGGCTCCGCTTCGCATCCTGTCGGGATTGCTTGTGGTGTTGTTGCTTTTCCCGCTGCCCCTGTGGGGCAAGATTGCCATCGCCGTACTGCTGTTCCTTCACCTGCTTTCGTGCTCGGGCGACCTGATGATGCTCGCCTACATGAGCCGGTATAAGGGGCGCGAAGTCTACACCGTCGACGATATTGACAACCGTTACACCTATTTCCTGGAGAAAAAGTGATGAGTGCCTCGATTCAATCCTGGATAGTCACAGGCATCGTAGCGATAGCCTTTGCATACGCTATTTACAAGATAGTCAAGATGGTGCAGAATCGTAATGAACCACCATCGTCTTGCTGCGGCTGTGATGTGGATTGCAAGTTGCGAGAAATAAAATCGAAGAGAGTAAAAAAATAGGGCAAGAGTGTTGCATAATCGGAAAATATAATCTATCTTTGCACTCGCAATCGCTCGAAAGACGAATGGTTCCTTGGCCGAGTGGTTAGGCGCCGGTCTGCAAAACCGTTTACAGCAGTTCGATTCTGCTAGGAACCTCACAAAAAAAAGACTCGCTAATGCAGCGGGTCTTTTTTTGTATAGGGTTATATATAGCTTGTCGAGCCGGGCGAGGCGGAGCTGCTACAAGTCGGTATAGGTCGGGATGTCGGGCAGGAAGGCGTAGCTGCCGGTGGCATAGTCGATGCGGCAGCAGTAGTGCGTGAGCCCGTTGGAGACCAGCAGGTAGTTTACCTGAAGCACCTGGTTGTAGCGCACGATCTGGTCGAAGGTCTTTTGGGTAATCTCGATGTGCGGGGCCTTGTATTCGACGATGCAGAGGGGGCGACCATTGCGGTCGTAGACCACCGTATCGCACCGTCGGCTGCATTTGTTGAGCGTGAGCGAAATTTCATTGCCCATCAACCCGCGGGGGAATCCCTTTTCGTTGGCCAGGAATGCCACGAAATGCTGACGCACCCACTCCTCGGGAGTAAGCACCACATACCGCCGGCGCAACTCGTCGAAGATAAGGATTTTATCCTTCTCCTGTTTCAGTCTGCAGGGATAGGGGGGCAGGTTCAGTTCAATCATCTCGCGGTCGAAAATTTGTGCTTTCTAATTATTTCTGTAAATTTACTCCAAAAATATCGATTTATGAAAACAAAGCAAGAGATTGTCGAAAATTGGTTACCCCGATACACGCAGCGGCCGGTCGAGGAGTTTACGAAGCACATCCTGCTGACCAACTTTGCCAAGTATGTCGAGATATTTGCCTCTCACTTCAACGTGCCAATCTTGGGCGAAGACAGCAATATGCCCAGTGCATCGGCCGAGGGGATAACGATTATCAACTTCGGTATGGGTAGTGCCAATGCCGCTACCATCATGGACCTGTTGAGCGCCGTGGCTCCCGAGGCGGTTCTTTTTCTAGGGAAGTGCGGCGGCATCAAGAAGGTAAACAAGTTGGGCGACTACATCTTGCCGATTGCCGCCATACGGGGCGAGGGTACCTCGAACGACTATTTCCCGCCCGAGGTGCCTGCACTGCCGGCCTTCATGCTGCAACGGGCCGTATCGACGGCCGTGCGCAACCATCACCGCGATTACTGGACGGGAACCGTGTATACGACCAACCGGCGGGTGTGGGAGTTTGACGACAATTTCAAGGAGTATCTGCGCCGCATCCGCTGCATGGCGGTCGATATGGAGACGGCCACCCTCTTCTCGGTAGGCTTTGCCAACCGCATCCCGGTGGGGGCTCTGTTGCTCATTTCGGACCAGCCCATGATTTCGAGCGGGGTCAAGACGGCCGAGAGCGACAAGAAAATCACCCAGGACTTCGTAGAGGAGCATGTCTTGATCGGGGTCGAGGCGCTGAAATTGATTATCGACAAACGGACAACCGTGAAGCATCTGCGATTTGACGAGGATTAACCACTATGGCCAAGAAAGATTCCAACCAGCATATTGCCCTCTTGCAGGATATTCGCAAGAAGGTGTTCAAGCCCGTCTACCTGCTTATGGGCGACGAGTCGTATTATATCGACCTGATTTGCGACGCCATCGTTGCCAACGCCCTGAAGGAGGAGGAACGGGACTTCAACCAGACCATCCTGTATGGGGCCGATGTCGACGACTTCGCTCTGGTGGTGAATGCGGCCAAACGGTTCCCCATGATGGCCGAGCATCAGTTGATTGTAGTCAAGGAGGCCCAGAACATCAAGGGGATAGACAATCTGTCGTACTATCTGCAGAAGCCCCAGATGCGTACGATTCTGGTCATCTGCTACAAAAACGGCTCGCTCAAGAATAAAAAGATTATTGCCGGTATCGAAAAGATAGGGGTGGTGTACGAGTCGAAAAAACTGTACGACAGCCAGCTGCCGGCGTTCATCAATACCTATGTGGCTTCGAAAAAGCTGTCGATCGACCCGAAAGCAGTGTCGATGCTGGCCGATTTCGTGGGGAATGACCTGAGCCGGTTGAGCGGCGAGCTCGACAAGCTGGCCATTTCGCTGCCCGAGGGGAGCATGCGCATCACTCCCGAGGCGGTAGAGCAGAATGTGGGTATCAGTAAAGATTACAACAACTACGAACTGCTCAATGCCATCGTCACGCACAATGTGCCGAAGGCGGCCCGAATTGTGAACCATTTCGAGCAGAACCCCAAGAACAACCCGCTGGTGGTGACCATAAGCGTGCTGTTCAACTTTTTTGCCAATCTGTTACTCTGTTTCTTTTCGGCTGACCGGTCGGAAAACGGTATCGTCAAGGAACTCAACCTGCGGTCGGGCTACCAGGCGCGCGACTATCTGACTGCCATGCGTGTCTACAATGCGTTCAAGTGCATCGACATCATTGCCCTTATCCGGCAGTACGACGCCCGGTCGAAAGGTATCGGATCGGGCTCCTCGAGCAACGACGGAGACCTGTTGAGAGAGCTGGTGTTTAAAATTCTCTACAGCCCGTATCAAAAGTGATAGAGATACCCCAGCGAGATGGTGATAATCTGGTTGTGTGAAGCCGAGAAAACATCTTTCTTGCGGTTCTTGAAGATGTCGCCCAATCCATAATAATAGCGACCCTCGAGCACGATACCGTGCGAGCGGGCTATGCGAAACTCGATACCGGCTCCGGCCATGATGCCGTAGTCGATTTTGTGGGCGATGTCCATGGTGTATATCTCTTTCACCTTACTCTTCTGGCTGAACTCGGGCAGGTTGTTGATGTCGAAACTGCTCTTGTAGCTGTCACTCAGGAGAAATCCGATTTGCGGGCCGGCATTGATGAAACCGCGCACCACCCGGTTCCCGAAAAAGAAGTGGGTGAGGAAGGGCACCGTCACATAGTTGAGGGTATGCGAGTAGGTATAGGGATCGGTGTCGAAGGTCTCGTTCCAACCGCATTGGGTGAAGTTGACCTCGGCAATGAGTCCGAAAAATTTCTCTTCGATATAGCGAACCGAGACTCCGCCCGTGTATCCCAACAGCAGCGACTGGGTGACGGTAGGGGTGAACGACACCCGCGAGAGGGTGGTCCCTCCCTTTACGCCTACGGTAAACTCGGGCTCGTAGTCGCTGCGCTGCGCCCAACCCGTCTGCAGGGTGACGAGGGCGGCAAGCAGCCATATATATCGCAACAGTCTCATGGATTATTCTCTAATTTTCTTGATGGTGAAATCGGGAGCGAAGTTGACAAAGTAGAACGACTTGTTGATGAACCCGCTCCAGTTGTTGATGCGCTGGAACGAGAAATCGGTCTGGATACGGTCGCTCGAAGAGGTCAACTGCTGGGTGGCGAAATTCTTGCCGTTGGCCCGTATGGCCGTGAGGAAGTAGATGCCGGTATCGAAACCGAGCAGTGCATATTGCGGGCTGGCATTGATCATGTCTTTGTTGTACCAATAGAGGAACCGCTTGTGGAACGCCTTGGTATTTTCGTCGAAGGGGTTGGCATAGAAGCGGGAGTAGAGATAGGTGTTCAACTTATAGAACTCGTTCAGATATTCGGGTACCTGCGTGAGCCACTCGGGATAACCGAAGAGGGCGATGTCGAGGTCGGTCCGGTTCTCTTTGAGGGTCTCGATAGGGGCAACAATCAACGACAGCTCTTTTTTCTTGGCCGATGTAGGAACGAATACGATTCCGCTTGCTCCGGTTAGAATGGAATCCTGATTCAACAGGTTCAGTTCGTTGTCGAATCGAATCTCGCTGTATGCGATATGGGCACGCGAAAGCTCCTCTTTCAGTCCGGCAATAAAGTCGCGCTTGTCGTTCTCTTCGCCCGTGTGGGTGAGGAATATCACCTTGCGGTTGCCCAGATAACGGATGAACCGGTCGGCGGCTTCGGCGTAGAGGTACGAGTGAGGAATATTGGTCTGGAAGATTTTGGCATTGTGCGAAACCTCTTCGTTCTTGAGAGAGAAGGTGTTGACCACATTGATGTCGTTGGCTAGGCCGAAGTCTGCAATCAGTTTGATGTGATTGTCGCTTTCGGGAGCGATAATCAAGTCCATCTCCTTCATCTCGGGATTGGTCAGGATGCGGCGTACCGTAGCGTCCGACTCTTCGGAATCGTAGGCGTACACGTTGATCGAGGCTCCTTGGCGTTTCAGGCTGTCTACGGCCATCAGGAAACCTTGGTAGTATTCGGTATACAGGCTGGCTTTGGTGTCGGGGTGTGTTTGTTGCAACATGAACGGCAGTATCACGGCTACGTTGATTACTCCCCGTTTGTCGCTCTTGTACAGCTTGTTGTATATGTTGTTGATTTCGGCGCTGGTGATGGGGTTTTCGGCCGTCACGGTATTGTATTCGATACCGGCCGGGATATTGATGATGTCGTCCTGACGAATTTGCTTGAGGTCGGGATTGCACTTTTTAATCTCCTCGACTGTGGTCCCGAATTTTTTGGAGATGCTGTACAAGGTCTCTTTCTTGCGCACCTTGTACTGTGTGTAGAGTTGTTTTTGCTCGATAGTCACGTTTATCTCTTTGGTATCGGGGGTAAGTCGAATGACCGACCCCTTCTTGAGGTGGTTGGGAGAGATGCCGGGGTTAAGTTTGAGAATGGTTTCTATGTCGATATCGTACTTTTTCGATATGGAGAAGAGCGTTTCGCCTTCGCCGATAGTATGATATACATACTCTCCGTTTCCGTTGTCGGTCGTAGCGGTTGTATTTTCGGGAGTAGGGGTGGATGTTGCCGTTACGGCTGTACCTTGCGATTTGGCTGTTGCCGTAGTGACAGCCTTGTTTTGGGCTTTCGAGGTCGTTTTTTTATAGCGTTGTGGAATTTTCAGTGTGGCTCCCGCCTTGATACCCCGCTCGGAACCGGGGTTCAGGTCGATGATGCTCTGAATAGTCACTTTGTACATCTTCGAGATGGAGTAGAGCGATTCGCCTCGCACGATGGTATGCTCGAAGGTGCTTTCTATTTCAGAGCCTTCGGGCTCGCCCTGAGCTGTTCTGTGAGTCGGGATCATCAGTAGTTGTCCCCGTTTCAGCCCGTTTTTGGCAGCTGGATTGTAGCGGATAATCTCCTCTTGAGAAATGCCGAATTTCTGGCTGAGCACATAGAACCCTTCCGAGGGTTTTACCTTGTAGATATAAAATTCTTTTCCGTCGATAACCTTGGTTTGTAAATTTTCGGTTTGAGCCGAAAGCATAAAGAGTGCAGTAAAACAGAATAGCAAAACTATCGTTATTCGTGTATATCTCATATTGTTAATGGTTTGCGTTTTGTGTCTGATGGTAATATACAAGAAACAAAAGTATATAAAAATATTGTCAGATGCAAGTCAAAAACGTATGGGTAGGGCCTTTGTCTCAATTATTCTTATCGAAGCGGCTTTATTGGGAAATTTTAAATTGCGGATAGAAATGCGATTGGTCGAAAAGTTGTAACTTTGTCATTCACATTTATGATTCGGATTGATATGTACAGATTCCTCTTGTTTTTGACAGCTCTCTTTACATTTGGCGGCTTGTGTGCCCAACAGATAACCGTGACGGGTGGGGGGAAACCGGCATACAGCTATACTCCCGAGGCCAGTACCGGTCTGAATGGGGGAGTCTTTGTCGTCTACTCGCTCGACCAGGCGACAGTCGAATTTTCGGGTGCCGACGATTCGCTCATCTCGTGGAGCAAGTTTGGTCCGTCGGGGGCAGCTACATCCACACCGGTCACCGGTGCGGTGCAGAACGGGTACCTCTCGACACTCACCCTGACCGAAGCCGATTGCGGATACATAATCGAACAGAACGGACGCAGCTACTACCTGTGGATAATCGACTATTCGCAGGCTCCTCTCGTGCTGAACGGGGCATCGGTTTCGAACGACTCGGGACAGTGCGAACTCACCACGCTGCTGCTCGACGGGAGCGGCTCGCGGCTCAACTACTACTCGATAAACGGTGCGCCCAAGGTGCTGAATCGTGAACTTTCTGTCAGTTACATGAGTCTGGTGTGGAATGCCGAAGCGCTCACCTATGTGCAGACCGCCCAGTCGGAGACGATTGACAATTTCACGTCGACCGTCCAAGTGACGGCACCGCTATGCAATACCGACTTTGTCATCTCGGGCGACCAATTGCTCAACTATTGGGGTATGGAGCAGACTGTATCGACAGGAGAGTATGTAACTACGGCGATAGGGGTGACGGCTGTCGCCGAGCAGAGCTATCGGGAGGATGCGCTCAACGAAGACGACCGGCATCCGACCGAATACCTGGGCGGTTCGGCTCCGGCCGAAATCGAGTTTCAGGCCTATACGACCGATGCCGTGACTCACATCGAATGGGAGTTTTCGGACAAGGAGGATTTCTCGACCACGATTGCCCGTTACAACGACCAGACCCTGCGCTACACTTTCCGCGACGAAGGGGTCACGTATGTACGTCTTGTCGGTAGCAACAGTACGGCCGAGTGTCAGGCTTACAGCGAGACCTTTACCGTCAACATCGGCGAGCCCCGCCTCGAGGCTCCCAATGCCTTCTCGCCAGGTACAAGTCCGGGCGTGAACGACGAGTGGAAGGTGGCCTACAAGTCGATTGTGAGCTTCAAATGTTGGATATTCAACAAGTGGGGTGTACAAATGTGTTATCTCGACAACCCCGAAAAAGGTTGGGATGGGAAATATCATGGCAAGTATGTCGACCCCGGAGTCTATTATTATGTGATTGAAGCAAAAGGCTCCAACAACCAAAAGATAAAACTGAAGGGACACATCAACATCATGCGTTCCAAAGATTGAAAAAACACTGCGACAGATGAGATTGAACAAATATTTTATGGTTGCGCTGTCGGTCGTTTCACCCCTTTTTGTACAACAGGTACAGGGCGAGGAGATGGCGCAGAAGGATTTTTCGGATGTAGTGATTCCCGAATTTCCGTTGCAAGTAAAATTTGCCGGCGAGGTGGTAGACCTGGACCGGCTCGACATGTACGAACGATTCGACCGCGAGTTGACCACGCTGTGCTACATGCACTCCTCAACCTCGCTGGCCATCAAGCGGGCCAACCGCTATTTCCCCATCATGGCCCCCATCCTGAAGGAGGAGGGCATTCCGAGCGATTTCCTCTATCTGGCCGTAATCGAGAGCACGCTCAACCCGCGGGCCGTCTCTCCGGCCAAGGCCATGGGCATCTGGCAGATTATGCCACGCACGGGACGTGAATACGGCCTGGAGGTCAACGACGACATCGACGAGCGATGCCATGTGGAGAAGTCGACCCGGGCCGCATGCCGTTACCTGAAAGAGGCTTATGCCAAGTATGGAAGCTGGACTACCGTAGCGGCATCGTACAATGCCGGCATGGGGCGCATCTCGTCGGAACTCAAAAAACAGTTGGCCGACCATTCGTTCGACCTGTGGCTGAACGAAGAGACCTCGCGCTA
Organism: Barnesiella sp. ET7; assembly: GCF_024733785.1. Classification (NCBI taxonomy): domain Bacteria; kingdom Pseudomonadati; phylum Bacteroidota; class Bacteroidia; order Bacteroidales; family Barnesiellaceae; genus Barnesiella; species Barnesiella sp. ET7. The sequence continues at coordinate 60,873 of NZ_JANRHM010000011.1, read as the reverse complement.
TGTGTTCCGCATCCTGGCCATGAAAGAGATATTCTCTTCACCGGCCAAATACGGGTACAAGCTGAAGACCCGTCAGCTGTACCAACCTATTCGCTATACCGAGATACGGGTCGACACGACCATCGAAAACCTGGCACTTTTTGCTCAGGAGCATGGCGTATCCTACGCCCAGCTCAAAGAGGCCAACCCCTGGTTGCGTGCCCGTACCATGCCCGACAAGTCGAGAAAAGTCTATTACATCAAGATACCACAAAAAGAGGATTTGTATTACACGAAACGTAAGTTTACAACTTACAGAAAAGAGTGGGTAATCGATAAGAAATGAAAGCAGAAGATCAAATCGAGGTATATGGCGCTCGTGTGCATAACCTCAAAAACATAGATGTCACCATCCCGCGCAACAGCCTGACGGTAATTACCGGATTGAGCGGCAGCGGCAAATCGTCGTTGGCGTTCGATACCATCTTTGCCGAGGGGCAACGGCGCTATATCGAGACATTCTCGGCCTACGCCCGCAACATGCTCGGCAACATGGAGCGTCCCGACGTGGACAAGATTACCGGGTTGAGCCCCGTAATCTCCATCGAGCAGAAGACAACCAACAAGAATCCGCGTTCGACGGTAGGAACGACGACCGAGATTTTCGACTTCCTGCGGTTGCTCTTTGCCCGGGCCGGCGAGGCTTACTCTTACTTGTCGGGCGAGAAAATGGTGCGATATACCGAGGAGAAGATTATCGAACTTATTCTGGAGAAGTACCAGGGCCGCCGCACCTACATACTGGCACCGCTGGTGCGTAACCGGAAGGGGCACTACAAGGAGCTGTTCGAACAGGTGCGCCGCAAGGGATACCTGACCGTACGTATCGACGGTGAATTGCGCGAGATTACACACGGCATGAAGCTCGACCGATACAAGAATCATAGCATCGAGCTGGTGGTCGACAAGCTGGTGGTCGACAAGGACGACGAACGCCGGCTGCAAGAGAGTGTAAAGACAGCCATGAAACAGGGCGACGGCCAGTTGATGATTCTCGATGCCGACACGCAGGAATTGCGCCATTACAGCCGCACGCTTATGGACCCCCAAACGGGTTTGTCGTATAGCGAACCGGCCCCGCACAACTTCTCGTTCAACTCGCCGCAAGGTGCCTGCCCCCGATGCAAGGGGTTGGGTTATGTCAATATCATAGACCGTGAAAAGATTATCCCCAACGACGAGAAGTCGATTTACGAAGGAGGCATCGTCCCATTGGGTAAATATAAAAATACCTTGATATTTTGGCAGATTGCTGCCATCTGCGAGAAATATGGCAACACGTTGAAGACCCCAATCAAAGACTTGGCCGAGGAGGCGCTCGACGATATTCTGAACGGGACGGACGAACGGTTGCAAATCAAGAACGAATCGTTGGGTACATCGAACTACTTTCTCTCGTTCGATGGCTTGATCAAGTATATCGAAGTGCAGCAACAGAGCGATGCCTCGTCGCAGGCCCAGAAGTGGGCGGGACAGTTTGTCACGACGACCGTATGCCCCAGTTGCGAAGGCCGACGGCTGAATCGCGAGGCACTGCATTACCGAATAGCCGGGAAGAACATTGCCGAATTGGCTGAGATGGATATATCGGAACTGTACGAGTGGGTCAATCAGGTCGAATACGAACTTTCTCCGCAGCAACGCAAAATTGCCGTGGAGATATTGAAGGAGATACGCAGCCGGTTGCACTTCCTGGTCGATGTGGGGCTGGACTATCTGTGTCTCAACCGGGCCTCGGCCACCTTGTCGGGCGGCGAGAGCCAACGCATACGGCTGGCCACGCAGATAGGCTCACAACTGGTCAATGTGCTCTATATTCTCGACGAGCCCAGTATCGGGCTGCACCAGCGCGACAATACCCGGCTCATCAATTCGCTGAAGGAGCTGCGCGATATGGGCAACTCGGTTATCGTCGTGGAGCACGACAAAGAGATGATGCTGGCCGCCGACTATGTGGTAGATCTGGGCCCTCGGGCCGGGCGCCTCGGTGGCAACATCGTCTTTGCCGGTACCCCCGAAGAGATGCTCAAGACCAACACGCTCACAGCGCAATATCTGAACGGCGAGAAGAAAATCGAGTATTCGCACCAGCGTCGGCCAGGCAATGGTAAGAAGATTGTGCTGTCGGGGGCTACGGGCAATAACCTCAAAAACGTAACGGTCGAGTTTCCTCTGGGTAAATTTATCTGTGTGACCGGCGTATCGGGCAGCGGCAAGTCGAGCCTGATTAACGGAACACTGCAGCCGATTCTCAGCCAGAAGTTCTATCGCTCGTTGCAAGCTCCGTTGCCCTACGAAAAAATCGAGGGGCTGGAGAATATCGACAAGGTGGTGACCGTAGACCAGTCGCCGCTGGGGCGCACGCCGCGCTCCAATCCGGCTACCTATACCGGGGTGTTTGCTGACATCCGAAATGTGTTTGTCGAGTTGCCCGAGGCAAAGATCCGCGGCTACAAGCCGGGACGCTTCTCTTTCAACATAGCTGGCGGGCGCTGCGAGGTGTGTGGTGGCAACGGCTACAAGACTATCGAGATGAATTTCCTTCCCGATGTACTGGTGCCGTGCGAAGCATGCCATGGCAAACGCTACAACCGCGAGACCCTCGAGGTACGCTTCAAAGGAAAATCGATTGCCGATGTGCTGGACATGACCATCAACCAGGCTGTCGAGTTTTTCGGAAATATTCCGGCCATCATCTCCAAAATCAAAGTGCTGCAAGAGGTGGGGCTGGGCTACATCAAACTGGGGCAACCCTCAACCACGCTGTCGGGTGGAGAGAGCCAGCGGGTGAAGCTGGCTGCCGAACTTTCCAAACGCGATACCGGCAAAACGCTCTACATACTCGATGAACCAACCACCGGTTTGCACTTCGAGGATATACGTGTATTGCTGTCGGTGCTGAACCGACTGGTCGAGAAAGGGAATACCGTGATTGTTATTGAGCATAACCTCGACATCATCAAGTGTGCCGACCACATTATCGACATGGGGCCGGAGGGTGGACGCAACGGCGGTTACGTGTTAGCTACGGGAACCCCCGAGGAGGTTAGTCAATGCGATACATTTACGGCTCGTTACCTGCGTGAAGAGTTGAAAGATTAAGTAACATCGATAAACGCCGATAAAACGGTTATAGAGGCTCAAGGCTTAGGCTTTGGGCCTCTTTTTTTTCTATTTCGTATTGGTTTGTATAGCTGTTTGTATTTGTATAATTGATTGTATATAAAAACAGTAGATTCGAAATTGTGCCGTTTTGATGCAAAATCCTTGAGCTATTTACGAAACGATTTACATCGGTACATCAAAAATAAATCGTAGGCGAGATAAGCCTCCAAAAAAGTAGGAGCGATGCAATTATTATTAAAATTACATTTGCAAATCAATAATTTACAAATACAACTCGATAAAAATTTACCGTTGTAGTTATTCTTTTAATTCAAATGTAAATAGAGTAGGGGGTGGGAGATAATTTTGTAAATACAGCATAAACAAGTCGATAAACATTAGTTATCTGTAATATTTTATGTTATATATGCTTATATATCAATATATTATATATATATATGTGTAGTTTTTATTTATAATAAAATATCATCATCAGTCAAAATCCTTATCAAATTGGCGTATATGATATTTTTTTATATACTTATTATCAATAACTTAAGATATATTTTATAAAGTATAAATTTAATATATGTGATACCCGAATTACAAATGTGACATCTACCTCGCATATTCAATTTGCAAATTTGCGGGTACTGCTGTTTACATCTGTTATTTACGAAAGCTACTCACAGGATTTTGATTTTTAAATTGTATTGATTACATTTGTAACGTTTTTCAGGCTTAAAAATCTGCTTTATGGGAAATGATAAAACTGTGGCACTTGCCGTGGCCGATCGTATCAAACAATTTATCGACTACCTGGGAATTACCATTACACAATTTGCCGACAACACCGGGATACAACGTCCGTCGATGTCGCAGATGCTAAGTGGTCGCAACCAGAAAATCAGTATCACGACTATCGGTAAGATACATGAGAGGTACCCCGACCTCTCTATTTATTGGCTGCTGTATGGTAATGGCCCGATGCTCCTGTCAGAGTCGAATGGCGCCTTTTCCGCAGCAATCGAATCGTCGACTATCATCCCGACCGAAGATGATTCGGGTTTACCTGCTGGTGGCTCTCCGTTCATGTCGCTATTCGATGACGAGAGTGGTAAAAATACGGCCGAGGATACGAGCAAACCCGAATATGCGAAGGAAAATAGCTCAAATAGGGCTATAAATTTTGCAAATTCTGCTGAAAATGAGAGTGAAAGATCGAAAAATATCCCGTATATTCCACCTCGTGAAGCCGATGCTAAAAATAGACGAATCGTCAAAATCATGATTTTCTACTCCGACAACACTTTCGAGAGCTTCTCTCCCGAGTCTTAGATTCAAGAGTTTCAATTACGCTCGATTTTTTTTGCTTTCAGGTTCTCCCTAACATCTGTTGGACCCCGTAAATCCAGTCTGGGCAAATTTTAAGCTAAACCCGCTCTCTTTATTGCGGTGCTCGCTATTATCCTGCTGGTACACCTCAGCTACAAGAACCATCGACTACATACGTCGGCCTCCATCGGTCAACCTTTCCGGTCAATCTATCCTGTCGATTCGGAAGATGCCGACCAGTGGGGGCTATTTTATGAATAGGACGGTCGCAGTGTGAGGCTTAAAGTAGGCTTAAAGAATGAGTCCTCGGCACGAGCTGGGATAATTTTCAGTGGGTGCATATCTCTTATAAACGAGAGTAGAATTGTAAAAAATAAAATGTTCTATAATTTATATTATGATAAATAGGCAATCGAGAGAAATATACGAAGATGAATATTTGTTGGAAACCGAGAGATGAATAGATGATACCTGACCAACAATGGATATCTCTGTTATAGCAGAAACGGCTTAATGGTGATTGCAGGTCTTCAAACCTAATCTACATTTGTGGCATTTGAGCCTCCTTTAAGCCGTTTTTATCGTAGTTATTTATTGCCGGTGATACCTTTCCCAAGCATGGAATAACGAGCGGTTATACGCGTATTTTCAATGGTTGCATATAATCTTTATACGTGAAGTGCAGAATTGTAAAAACGAAATGTTTTATGTTTTGTGGGTTTCAAGTGCTGCTTTGCGAGCTTTTATATGTTGCATGCGAGCCCTAAAATATTGCGGATTAGGTTTGTTTTTATCCTCTCCTTTCATATCTTTGGATGGATGTAATTTATTCTCGCTTTCTCGATTTATGGTATACTAAAAAGGAGGATTATGATGGAAAATATCGATTTGAAGAAACTGAGTGCTGAGCAGCTTTGCGACCTATTCAACGATGAAACTGCCCAGGTTAAGCATTGGGACATTATTCAGGAGTTTATCGATCGGAAAATATCCACAGTCAATATTCAACGAGCTTCGGGTAGTATGAATGGTCGCCCTATGCGCATCTGGTATAATGAAGGCCGGAATTGTATAGAGGTTCGTGGGCGTGTATTTTTCGAGGGCACAGATCTTTTACAATGGTAGCAAGTCGCTCCATCGGTATAAAAAAACAGCCACTCTCCGAAAGAATGGCTGTTTTTTTTATGGTTTTACCGATTGACTATTATTGGCCTTCGATAGCTTTCAGTTTCTCGGCATCGTTCAAGTTGTAATAGATGTTGCGCAACGCATACTTATAGTCCGGTTCATCGGGTTTCAGTTCGTATGCTTTTTCGTAGTACGGACGCGATTTTTCGAACAGAGGAATTACCTCTTTTTCACGAGCTTCGGTATATTTTACGTTGTCGGTAATCGAGCTGATTTCGTTGTTTTTCTGTACGGCGAGGTTGAAGTAGATACGACCCATGTTGCCCAGAGCATCGGCATAGGTAGGATTGATTTCGATAGCCTTCTCGAAGCACTCGATCGATTGGTCGTATTTCTTTTGCGACTCGTACAGATTACCTTTTACATTCCAATACTCGGCTTTGTCGGGTTCTTCGGCCAAGATGGCATCGAGCGTGGCGATAGCCTCGTCGTACTTACCGCTGTAGATATAGAGGTTAATCAGTTTCAGCGTGTAGGTATTTTCTTTTTGCATTTTGGGCTGGCCGTTCTCGTCCATCACCGTGTTGCCCATTTCGTCTTTAACCTCTACCATTTCGTTTTTGAACAGCTTCTCGCCTTCCTGGAGGGTTTGAATCAGGTTGACCGTGTCTTGAGTTTGCTCATATTCGTAAACGAGGTATTTGTAGATGTCGTTCTGGTTGTAGCCGTTGCCTTTAGCGTCGTTCAGTGCGCTGATAGCCAGAGCGTGATCTTGTGTCTGCAAGGCAGCCAAAGCCCGGTTGAACTCCAGAATGGCGATAGTCGAGTCGGCAGGAAGACCGCTTTTCTCACCCTTCATAATCGAGAGTTTGGGAATGTCCAGGTAGATACCCCACACATCGTAGGCTTTCTTGTAGTCTTTCTGTGTGAAATAGTATACGCCGGCATTGGCAAATCCATCGATGTTTTGTTTCAGTGTTTTACGAATGTCTTTTACATATTTGGGCTTTACTTTGCCTTTTTCGTTAGGCAGCGTATCGAGCGCGATAGATTTCAGGAAATACTCGTAGCTTTTTACCAGAGCGTCGTACATGGGACCGTCGCCGTCTTTCAACGTCATACCCAATGTTTTCTGAACATTGTCTTTTTCGAAATAGGTGTTTTCGATGAAACCGGCTACATACCAAGTCTTGGCATCGTCTTTCGATTCGGGATCGGTCAGTGCACCCTGAATGGTGGTACGGGCCTCCTGGAAGTTAGGATTCTCCATCTTGGCTTCGCTGAAAGCTCGGTTCACCGCTTTCTTTTGGCCAAATGCGCAAATGACTGAAAGCAGTAATACTGCGGTTAATGTTGTTTTTTTCATTGCGTGTTTATTTTAGGATTAACAATTTATTCTGCAATTTCGGTGACGCTGTCGTCCTGCATGTTCTCGTCGACACTGTCCGACAAGACTTTGCAGACCGAAGCAATTTCGTCGTTCCGTTTTTCGAGGTTGATTAACCGAACACCTTGCGTAGCTCGGCCCATGACACGCACGTCGGCTACCTTCATGCGCAACGTGATACCCGACTTGTTGATGATGACCAGGTCGTTCTCGTCGGTTACACACTTAATGGCAACCAGATAACCGGTCTTGTCGGTGATATTCAAGGTTTTCACACCCTTACCACCGCGGTTGGTTATGCGGTAGTCTTCGATGAGCGAGCGTTTGCCGTATCCCTGCTCCGAAACCACCATGATGGTCTCTTTCTCGGGGTCGTTTACGCAAATCATTCCTACTACGGCATCGTCGTCGTTGTCGAGGGTCATACCCTTTACACCGGTAGCATTACGTCCCATTTCACGTACGGCGCTCTCGTGGAAGCGGATGGCCCGGCCGTGACGGTTGGCAATGACAATCTGGCTGTCGCCCGTGGTGAGCCGCACTTGTATCACCTGGTCGTCTTCGCGAATGGTGATGGCATTCACACCGTTCTGGCGAGGACGCGAATAGGCTTCGAGTTTGGTCTTCTTGATGATACCCTTGCGCGTACAGAAGAGCAGGTTGTGCGACATGTTGTATTCGGGGTCTTGCAACCGTTTCACGCGGATAAAGGCATTTACCTTGTCGTCCGAGTCGATATTGAGCATATTCTGTATGGCCCTACCCTTCGAGCTCTTGGAGCCTTCGGGTATCTCGTATACCTTGAGCCAGTAGCATTTACCTTTCTGCGTGAAGAAGAGCATGTAGTTGTGCATCGAAGCGGGATAGATATATTCGATGAAGTCTTCTTCGCGGGTGTTGCTGCCCTTGGCCCCTACTCCACCCCGGTTTTGTGCACGGAATTCGGAGAGCGGCGTACGTTTGATATAGCCCATGTGCGAGATGGTGATAATCATCTCGTCGTCGGCATAGAAGTCTTCGGCATTGAACTCTTCGGACGAGTAGACGATTTCGGTCTTGCGCTCGTCGCCATATTTCTCTTTGATTTCGATAAGCTCGTCTTTTATCACCTTCATGCAGACCGCTTCGTCGGCCAAAATCTGGTGATAATAGGCAATCATCTTTTCGATTTCGGCATACTCGTTTCTCAGTTTGTCCTGGTCGAGACCGGTCAACTGACCGATACGCATATCGACAATGGCCTGAGCCTGCTTGTCGCTGAGCGAGAAGCGCTCCATCAGGCGCGTGCGGGCCTCTTCGCGAGTCTGCGAAGCTCTTACAATCTTGATAACCTCGTCGATGTGGTCCGATGCAATAATCAGACCTTCGAGTATATGGGCCCGCTCCTCGGCTTTGGCCAGGTCGAATCGAGTCCGGCGCAAAACCACTTCGTGACGGTGGTCAACGAAAGATTCGAGCAGTTGTTTCAGGTTCAAGGTTTGAGGACGACCATGTACCAGTGCAATGTTGTTGACGCTGAACGACGACTGCAGGTCGGTCATTTTGAACAACTTGTTCAGCACCACGCTGGCGTTGGCATCTTTCTTGACTTCGATAACGATGCGCATGCCGGCACGGTCGGACTCGTCGTTGATGTTCGAGATTCCGTCCAGACGTTTCTCTTCGACCAGGTCGGCGATTTTCTTAATCAGTTCCGACTTGTTGACGACATAGGGAATTTCCGATACGATAATCGATTCGCGACCCGTCGAGCTGTCTACCTCGATTTCGGCTTTGGCACGGATGACGATACGACCGCGGCCTGTTTCGAAAGCATCCTTTACACCGGCATAGCCGTAGATGATGCCCCCTGTGGGGAAGTCGGGAGCCTTGATATATTGCATCAACTCCTCGATGGTGATGTCGCGGTTGTCGATCAGAGCAACCGAAGCATCGATACACTCCGACAGGTTGTGAGGCGGCATGTTGGTCGCCATACCTACGGCAATACCCGAGGCCCCGTTTACCAGCAGTTGCGGTATGCGGGTGGGCAATACGGTAGGCTCTTCGAGCGTGTTATCGAAGTTGGGGGTAAAATCGACCGTATCCTTTTCAATATCGCGAAGCGTCTCTTCGGCAATGCGCGAGAGTCGCGCCTCGGTATAACGCATGGCGGCAGGGCTGTCGCCGTCGACCGAACCAAAGTTACCCTGGCCGTCGACCAGCGGGTAACGCAAGGACCACGGTTGGGCCATACGTACCAGTGCATAGTATACCGACGAATCGCCGTGCGGGTGATACTTACCTAATACGTCACCGACGATTCTCGCAGATTTCTTGTAAGGTTTATCCGATGTGTTTCCCAGTTTGTCCATACCGAACAACACCCGGCGGTGTACCGGCTTGAAACCGTCGCGCACATCGGGCAAGGCTCGAGCTACAATCACCGACATGGAGTAATCGATGTAGGCCGATTGCATCTCTTGATTGATGTCTATCTTTAGAATTCTATCCTGGTCAATCATTTATTAGTGAAAATTGGTTATACATTGATTCTTTAGCGTACAAAGATACCAATTTTTTGAAAAAACCGAGGTATCTCCCTCAATAAATAATCTTCGGCAAATGGGAAAATTCGGCATGTTATTTGTTATACACAAGAAATAATATTTACCTGCCAATATTTGGCGTAAAGGTGGTATATTTGCTAAATCAATATAAGGAGACAGATTTGTTTATGGAAAGAAACTTTTCACAACATGTAAAGGAAATTCTCGGTTACAGCCGGGAGGAAGCCGAACGCCTTCAAAATTCCAACATCGTTCCCGAGCATTTGTTGCTGGGGATTATACGCGATGGGGCCAATCGGGCTGTCGATGCCTTAGTGGGGCTGGGTGCTTCTCTTCGCACGATAAAGAGTTCGCTGGAAAATGAACTATCCGCTTCCAACAATCACATGGAACAGCAGTCGAGCGAGCTGACTATCAGTAAAAGCACAGACAGAGTGTTGAAAATGAGTATGCTCGAGGCTCGATTTATGAAGAGCCAAGAGACCGACTCGGAGCACTTGTTGCTGGCCATTTTGAAAGAATCGGATTCTCCGGCTGCGAAAATACTCCATACGAACGACATCACCTACGACGAAGTGTCGGCCTTTTTAAAAGGTGAAGCGACTGGCGAAGCAGAGGCCGAACAACACCCCTCCCCTCGTGGTATGGGAGCCGGTTTTACCGACGACGATGACGACGAACTGGAGGATGAGCGCAACTATCGCCGCGAACAACAGCAAGGCGGCAGTGGCAGCAGCGCTTCGACACAGCGCAGCAACAACGATACACCCGTGCTCGACAACTTCGGTACCGATATGACCAAGGCGGCCGAAGAGGGTCGTCTCGACCCCGTCGTAGGCCGTGACAACGAGATAGAGCGGCTGGCCCAGGTATTGAGCCGCCGGAAGAAGAACAACCCGGTACTCATCGGTGAGCCGGGTGTGGGCAAATCGGCTATTGTCGAGGGGCTTGCTCTGCGCATCGTGCAGCGTAAGGTATCGCGTGTGTTGTTCGACAAACGGCTCATTTCGCTCGACATGGCTTCGATTGTAGCCGGCACCAAGTATCGCGGACAGTTCGAAGAGCGCATCAAGGCTATCTTGAACGAACTCTCGAAAAACCCCAATATCATCTTGTTTATCGACGAGATTCACACCATCGTGGGGGCCGGTGGCGCTACCGGTTCGCTCGATGCGGCCAACATGCTGAAGCCGGCACTTTCGCGGGGCGAGATACAGTGTATCGGTGCCACCACGCTCGACGAGTATCGCAAGAATATCGAGAAAGACGGAGCCTTGGAGCGTCGGTTCCAGAAGATTATGGTCGAGCCTACGACACCCGAAGAGACCCTGCAGATTCTCAATAACATCAAGGGCCGTTACGAAGACCATCACAACGTAACCTATACCGACGCTGCGCTGGAGGCTTGTGTCAAATTGACAGACCGCTATATCAGCGACCGGAATTTCCCCGACAAGGCCATCGATGCCTTGGACGAAGCGGGAGCCCGGGTACATGTGTCGAACATTACGGTACCTAAGGAGATCGAGAGTCTGGAGGCTCAAATCGAGACTTGCCGCGAGGACAAGATAAACGCCGTGAAATCGCAGAATTACGAATTGGCAGCCAGCTTCCGCGACAAGGAGAAGGAGTTGCAGCTCTCTCTGGAGACGGCCAAAGACAACTGGGAGAAACAGATGCAGCAACACCGCGAGATTGTCGACGAAGAGAAAGTAGCCGAGGTGGTAGCCATGATGACCGGCGTGCCCGTGCAGCGTATTGCTCAGGCCGAAGGCAACAAACTGCTGGCCATGGCTGGAGAACTGAAGCGCGAAATCATCGGTCAGGATGAGGCTGTAGACAAAGTGGTGAAGGCCATACAGCGCAACCGGGTGGGATTGAAAGACCCCGACAAGCCTATCGGTACCTTTATGTTCCTGGGTCCGACGGGCGTAGGTAAAACGCATCTGGCCAAGAAGTTGGCCGAGTATCTGTTCGACTCGAAAGATGCCCTTATCCGCATCGACATGAGTGAATATATGGAGAAGTTCACCGTGTCGCGGCTCGTTGGTGCCCCTCCGGGATACGTGGGTTACGAAGAGGGCGGCCAGCTCACCGAGAAGGTACGCCGCAAACCCTATTCGGTCGTACTGCTCGACGAGATAGAGAAGGCTCACCCCGATGTATTCAATCTGCTGTTGCAGGTCTTGGACGAAGGCCGGTTGACCGACAGTCTGGGCCGTCGTATCGACTTCAAGAATACCATCCTGATTATGACTTCGAACATCGGTACCCGCCAGTTGAAGGATTTCGGCCAGGGCGTAGGTTTCTCGACCAATACCGTTTCGGAGAAAGACTACTCGCGGGGTGTCATCCAAAAGGCTCTGAACCGTGCCTTTTCGCCCGAGTTCCTGAACCGTATCGACGACATCGTCATGTTCGACCAGCTCGACAAGAAAGCCATCTTCCAGATTATAGACTTGGAATTGAGCGGCTTCTACAAACGGGTAGAGACGTTGGGGTATCACCTCGAAATCACCGATGCTGCCAAAAACTTCATTGCCGAGAAGGGGTACGATGTGCAGTTCGGTGCCCGACCCTTGAAACGGGCCATCCAGAAATATCTCGAGGATGAGTTGGCCGAGATGATTATCCGGGCTACCGTTCAGGAGGGTGATACGATACGGGTCGACTTCGACCAGGAAAATCACAAAATCATTTCGTCGATTATCGACTCGAAGAAAGAGGCGTGACACGACGGAAAGAGAATAAGCCAAAATGTCAGACTTTTTGAGTCTGGCATTTTTTTTGAAAAATTTTCGAGTAGAAAATTGTAACAATAAAAACATATAACCATGCAAAAAGGTACTATCGGGGTTACAACCGACAACATCTTCCCCGTTATCAAAAAGTTTTTGTACAGCGATCACGAAATATTCTTGAGAGAGCTGGTATCCAATGCCGTCGATGCTACGCAGAAACTGAAGACTCTGGCATCTTTTGGCGACTTCAAAGGCGAGCTGGGTGCGATGAACGTATCGGTTTCGATCGACAAGAAGGCCGGCACGCTTACCATCTCCGACCACGGTATAGGCATGACGGCCGAAGAGATAGACAAATATATCAACCAGATTGCCTTTTCGGGTGCTGAAGAGTTTCTGGAGAAATATAAAAACGATGCCAACGCCATCATCGGCCACTTCGGCTTGGGCTTCTACTCCTCCTTCATGGTTTCGAAGAAGGTCGAGATTCGCACCTTGTCCTATAAAGAGGGGGCAAAAGGTGTCATGTGGAGCTGCGACGGTTCGCCTGCCTACGAGATGACCGACATCGACAAGAGCGAACGCGGTACCGATATTGTGTTGTATATCGACGATGAGAACAAGGAGTTCCTCGAAGAGCAACGCATCGAGACGCTGCTGAAGAAGTATTGCCGCTTCTTGCCCGTACCCGTTGTATTCGGTAAAGAGCAAGAGTGGAAAGACGGCAAATATGTCGATACCGACAAAGACAAAGTCATCAACGACATGGAGCCGGCCTGGACTCGCAAACCGACCGACCTGACCGACGAGGATTACAGGAAATTCTATTCCGACCTCTATCCCGGCATCGACGAACCGCTCTTCTGGATTCACCTGAATATCGACTACCCCTTCAAGTTGACGGGTATTCTTTACTTCCCGAAAATCAAGAACAACATCGACATCAACCGGTATAAGATACAGTTGTATTGCAACCAGGTATTCGTAACCGATTCGGTCGAAGGCATCGTCCCCGACTTCCTGATGTTGCTGCAAGGTGTCATCGACTCGCCCGACATCCCGCTGAACGTATCGCGTTCGTACCTGCAAAGCGACTCGAACGTGAAGAAGATTTCGGGTTACATCACCAAGAAGGTGGCCGAACGTTTGCAAGAGATTTTCAACAGCGACCGCAAACAGTTCGAAGAGAAATGGGACGACCTGAAGATCTTCATCGAGTACGGTATGCTCTCGGACGAGAAGTTCTACGAACGGGCTCAGAAATTCGTTCTGCTGAAAGATACCGAAGAGAAATACTACACCCTCGACGAGTACAAGACGCTGATTGAAGGCAACCAGACCGACAAGGACGGACAACTCATCTACCTGTATGCCACCGACAAGGAGGCCCAATACAGCTACATCGAGACCGCTACCGCGAAGGGTTACGATGTGTTGCTGATGAACGGTCAGTTAGACCCCCACTTCATCGGTATGTTGGAGCAGAAGTTGGGTAAATGTCGTTTCGTACGGGTCGACAGCGACTTGATAGACCGATTGATTCAGAAGAGCGACAACAAGTCGTCGGTTGCCCTCAATGAGCAACAGCGCGAAGTGATGACTACGGTATTCAAATCGCAGATTCCTGTCATCGAGAAGAGCGACTTCCTGGTTATGTTCGAGCCCGTAGGTGCTACGGCACAACCTATCGTGATTACGCAGAACGAGTTCATGCGTCGTATGAAGGATATGGCTGCCATACAACCGGGTATGGCCATCTATGGCGAACTGCCCGACAGCTACAACCTCATTGTCAACACCGAGCACCCCTTGACGCAACGGATTATCGCCGACACCGAGTCGTCGTGCAAAGAGCAGTTGACCCCGATACTCGACGAGTTGAACACGATCAATGCCGAAATCACCCGTCTGCAAGAGGCCAAGAAAGACAAGAAGGACGAAGAGGTACCCGTAGCCGACAAAGAGGCTTTGAAAAGTGCCGAAGAGAAGGCCAAGGAATTGCGTGCCAAAGAGTCGGACGTACTGAAGAGCTATGCCGACAAGAACCCGCTGGTTCGTCAGTTGGTCGACTTGGCTCTCCTCTCCAACAACATGCTGAAGGGCGAGGCTTTGAGCAACTTCATCAAACGCTCTGTCGAGATTCTTTAATGACTTGTTGATGCCGGTGAGGGGAACAGATATGAAGTAATACTTTATATCACCCTCTCACCCAGCATATAAAGCAATACTCAAATAGCGAATATAGATTTGCTGCATTACTGCAATCTATATTCGCTATTTTTTATTTATCTGTTAATAAACAGCTTATAGAATAAGTCCGCCTATCAACTCTTTTACCGACGAGATATGATTTTTTTCGAGATATTCGTCGATTCCGTCGACGATTTTCTCCGAAATCTGAGGGTCTATGAAGTTGGCGGTACCTACCTCGATGGCCGAAGCTCCGGCCAACAGGAATTCAATGGCATCGGTGGCATTCATAATACCCCCCAGCCCCACAATAGGAATCTTCACGGCATGATAGGTCTGCCAAACCATACGCAGGGCAATGGGTTTGACACAGGCTCCAGACAGTCCGCCAGTGACGGTCGAGAGTACCGGGCGACGCCGCTGCGCATCGATAGCCATACCCAGCAAGGTGTTGATTAACGACACGGCATCGGCCCCTTCGGCCTCGACGGCTCGGGCTATTTCGGTAATGTCGGTCACGTTGGGCGACAGTTTCACGATCAGTGTCTTCGGGTAGGCAGCCCGCACGGCCCGCACAACGGCAGCCGCACTCTGGCACGAGGTACCGAAAGCCATTCCGCCCTCCTTTACATTGGGGCACGAGATATTCAACTCGATGGCCGGGATACGGTCCAAGGCTGCAATCTTCTCGGCGGTAGCCACATAGTCCTCGACCGAGGCTCCCGACACATTCACCAGAAAGTGGGTATCGATCTCCTGGATACGGGGATAGATGTGCTCGATGAAATAGTCTACGCCCTTGTTCTGGAGACCTACGGCGTTGAGCATACCCGCAGGCGTCTCGGCCATACGGGGATACGGATTGCCCTCGCGATGATGCAGCGTGGTACCTTTGACTATGATACCGCCCAGACGAGACAGGTCGATGAAATCGGCAAACTCTTCGCCATAACCAAACGTCCCCGAAGCGGTCATCACCGGATTTTTCAGGGACAGTGCACCTATATTAACTTTTAAATCTGCCATTTGAGTTTTTCTATATTAAAGATAGGACCTTCTTTACATACACACACATGGCCTTCGACTGTGTCTTCTACACAGCAGAGGCAGGCACCCACGCCGCATGCCATCGTATTCTCGAGCGATACCTCGCAAAAGATATTCCGCTCACGGGCATACCGGGCCACGGCTACCATCATGGGCTTGGGGCCACACACATAGAGTCGGTCGAACGGCTGCTCGAGCACCGAGTGCTGAGTCACAAAACCTTTTTCTCCCAACGAACCATCTTCGGTTGAGATGTAAACCTCGCCCCACTGCTTGAACTGCTCGTATTGCAGCAGGTCTTTGTCGCTGCGGAAACCCAGCAGGAACCGGGGCGTATAACCCTTTTCCTTCAGGTATTTACCCCAGTAGAGCATAGGAGCTATACCCACACCGCCACCTACGAGCAGAATCTTCTCGTTCGGGTTCTCGGGGGGTGTAAAGGTATTACCCAGCGGCAGAACCAGGTTCAAGGTTTCGCCGGCCGGCAGAGCACACAGGGTACGGGTTCCCTCACCGGCTTTACGGATGAGCAACCACAACTCGTTGCGGTCATAATCGACAAAATTGATGGAGATAGGACGCCTCAAAAAGGTGGCGGGAGAGCGATCGACCCGCACCTCGACAAACTGCCCCGGCAGCATGGGGGGCAACGGTTGCCCGTTGGCAGGTGTCAATTTCAAGAGTGCATAGTTGTCATGCAACTGTACATTTTCGGCTATTCGAAAATCGAGAATGTATTTTTTCATAAATCTGTTTTACTGGCAAAATCCGGTGGTGAGACTCTTGCCTGACACCATGCCGGCAAGCATCCGCAACCTTGTTTTGCATTTCTTTGCAAAGATAGTGAAAGGTGAGAGCAGAGACAAATGAAAACCAAGTTTTCAATTTGACTATGCCGAGCCGCATCCTATCTTCGTGTAACAAAGATAGTGAAAGGCGAGAGCAGAGACAAATGGAAAGCACAGTTTTCGACATTTGACTTTGCCGAGCGTCTATATGGATATGGAAAGGTGGAAACAAAAAAGCCAAACTTGCAGGAGTTTTTTCTATCTTTGCTCCATGAAATACCAGCGAACCATCCAAGATTTCATCTCCGAATATGCCGATGCCGATACCAATCGGTTGCGGCTGATGAATATACAGGCCGACTTCGATGTGGCGTGGGCCATTCTGCAAATCGAGGCCCGCAAAAAAATTCGCCACAAATTGCCGGACTGGGCAGCTAACCCGAATCTGGTATTTCCCTCACTCCTCTCGACCGAGCAATGCTCTTCCGAACAGACGGCCCGGTATAAGCAACGACTCATCCAATCGGGCGATTTGGCCGACCTGACCGGAGGCTTGGGCATAGATACCTGTTACCTGGCGCAAAAGGCCACGCAGGTCGTTTACGTGGAGCGCATGGCCGAATATTGCCAGGCTGCCCGCTCCAACTTCAAATGGCTGGGGGCCGACAACATCACGGTGGTCGAGGATGACAGTACCCACTTCATACAGTATTGTAACCGCTGTTTCGATACGCTCTATATCGATCCAGCCCGGAGGGGAAGCGGCAACAAACGGATTTTTGCCCTCGACGAATGCGAGCCTAATGTGGTGGCACTGATGCCCCAACTGTTGCGCTATGGCCGACGTATTGTCGTGAAGGTTTCGCCTATGGCCGATATTTCGGCTATTCTGACGCTTTTGCCCGAGGTCGGCGAGGTACATGTCGTATCGGTACGAAACGAGTGCAAGGAGCTGCTTCTGGTCATAAACTCAGATACTTCAACCCAAGAGATGGCCACGACGATTCACTGTGTCGATATGGATGCTGCGGGTCGGGAATCTACGTTCACTTTCCGTCTCGATGAAGAGAGGCAACTCTCCCACTCTGCCCCTTGCGATACGGTGGCCCGATACCTGTACGAGCCCAACTCGTCTATTCTCAAAGCGGGGGCCTATAAATCGGTAGCGGCTGCGTATGGAGTCGACAAGTTGCAAATAAACAGCCATCTATATACATCGGATTGTTACCTGCCCGATTTTCCGGGACGGAAATTCGAGGTGGTCGAAGTCATCGATTTCAACGCCAAGAGTTTGAAAACGGTTGGGAAACAATATCCCCGCATCAACCTCTCGACGCGAAACTTTCCGCTCACGGCAAACGAGTTGCAAAAACGACTCAAGTGCAAAGACGGCGGCGAATTTTATCTCTTTGCCACCACACTTGCCGACAATCGAAAGGTGTTGATTATTACCCGTAAAGCTATCAATGCTTGAACATGCGGTCCATCTGCCGCTTGTCTTCCCGCTCTTTAATCGAGTCACGCTTGTCGTACTCTTTCTTCCCTTTGGCTATGGCTATGGTCACCTTGGCCAGCCCCTTGTCGTTGATGAAGACCCGGGTGGGAATGATGGAGAAACCCGACTCGCGCGAGGCCCGTTCGATTTTCGCAATCTCCTTGCGGTTGAGCAGCAACTTGCGGTCGCGGCGCGACGAATGGTTGTTGTACGAGCCGTAGAAATATTCGGCGATATACATGTTCTTAATCCATACCTCGCCGTTGTTGACGTAGCAGAAAGAGTCGTTCAACCCCGCTTTGCCCAGCCTGATCGATTTGATTTCGGTCCCCGACAATACGATGCCGGCATTGAACGTATCGAGCAACTCGTAGTCGAAAGAGGCCCGTTTGTTGCGAATATTTATTTGTGGTAGTTTCATCGTTTAATCTTCATCTTTTAATGGTTACATGACACCGGGCATGAAAAAGTAGAGCAGTTTCTGTATGGCCATCGGGATAGCCAGAAACAACACTGTGGTAGTCACCACATACAAGATGCTTTTTTGCTCGGGTATTTCCATATATTTTTGACTGTTCCAAATGACATACGCCAGCAGCAGCGGCAGAAAATCGACTATGGCCGGTACTTCGCAGAAGTAGCGCACCACCAGAATGCAGATGTCGAACAACATGTACAACCCCAGGTTGTACCCTACGAATCGTTTGATTCGCGACTCGGGCTGTACCACCTCCAACAGGTGCGTCGATAAAACTTTCATCACATACACCAGCGCATAGAATCCCCCGAAAAATTTTACAAATTCGATGATGGCCAGTTGCAGAGCCCGCGACAGCGAAATGTCGTGGAAGAAATATCCCAGAAAACAGACCACAGCCGTAACCCCCATCAGCGGGTAAAGAAACTGATTCAGAAATAGCTGTGTAGCACAAGGTGCCTTGTCTGTTTTTTGCCAGGTCTTTTCGGGAAAAACCAGGAGCAAAAAGAGATGTTTCAATTCATCCATAGAACTCGCTTTATTCAGATTCGTGTAACAAAGATAGTGAAAGGTGAGAGTAGAGGCAAAGGAAAACGCAGTTTTCAACTTTGACTCTGCCGAACCGACTCCTATCTTATTCAAAGATAGCGAAAGGTGAGCGGAGAATAAAATATCGAAACTTGTTTCGGTATTTTTTATTCCGAATCACCCCTATCTTCTACAAAGATAGTGAAAGATGAGCGTAGAGACAAACGAAAGGGGCGCTTTCTTATCCTGATGATACGGGACAGCCCCTCTATAACATTCTGTAAATGGTCATATTTGTTCTATTTAACCCCCTGTCATGCACATTCTCTCTTTTTTATGGACGGATAGAAAAGTAAAATTTTTATCTTTGCATTTCAAAAAATTTCAGTTTAGTCTATTTATACATTAAAGAAGAAGATATGCCAACTATTTCCCATCGAGGTGAAATTATGCCGGCCTCACCCATACGTAAACTGGTCCCTCTGGCCAATAAGGCGAAAGAAAGAGGTATAAAAGTTTACCACCTGAACATTGGTCAACCCGACCTCCCTACCCCTCAAATCGGTCTGGATGCGCTCAAGCACATCGACCGCCGCACGCTGGAGTATAGCCCCAGCGAAGGGATAAAGAGCTTGCGGGAGAAACTGGTTCAATACTATGCCAAGTTCAACATACACGTAACCCCCGACGATATTATCATCACCACCGGCGGGTCCGAGGCGGTATTGTTCTCGTTCATGGCCTGCCTCGACCCGGGCGACGAAATCATCGTACCCGAACCGGCCTATGCCAACTATATGGCCTTTGCCATCTCGGCCGGAGCGGTTATCAAGACTCTGCCCTCCTCGATCGACGAAGGGTTTGCGCTGCCTTCGGTCGAAAAGTTCGAAGCCCTCATTACCCCGAAAACCAAGGCGATACTGATTTGTAACCCCAACAATCCCACGGGCTATCTCTATACGCAAAAAGAGATGAACCAGATACGCGACCTGGTGAAGAAATACGACTTGTTCCTCTTCTCCGACGAGGTCTATCGTGAGTTCTGTTACACCGGAGCTCCCTACATTTCGGCATTCCACCTCGAAGGTATCGAAGAGCAAGTGGTGCTTATCGACTCGGTATCGAAGCGGTACAGCGAGTGTGGTATCCGCATCGGTGCCTTGATTACCCGTCACAAGGAGTTGAAGAAGAATGTGATGAAGTTCTGTCAGGCACGACTCAGCCCACCGCTTATCGGTCAACTCATTGCCGAGGCGTCGATCGATGCCCCCGAGAGCTATATGCTTGCCACGTACAACGAGTATGTAGAGCGTCGCAAGTTCCTGATCGACGGTCTGAACCGCATCCCAGGCTGCTACTCTCCCATCCCCATGGGCGCCTTCTACACGGTGGCCAAGTTGCCGGTCGACGATGCCGACAAGTTCTGTGAGTGGTGCCTCTCCGAATTCGAGTATGAAGGCCAGACGGTATTCATGGCTCCGGCCTCGGGCTTCTACACTACCCCCGGGTTGGGAAAGAACGAGGTGCGTATGGCCTATGTACTGGAAAAAGAAGAGTTGGCCAAAGCCCTGATCGTATTGAAAAAGGCATTGGAGGCCTATCCCGGTCGTGTAGCCGTACATGAATAACTGGAAACTATATATTGCCAATCGCATTCATTTCGACAAAAGCTATCGGAAGAAGGCAACACCTCCGGCCATACGGGTAGCCGTGGCCGGGGTTGCATTGGGTTTGGCCGTTATGATACTCTCGGTAGCGATTGTCATTGGCTTCAAACAGGAGATTCGCGACAAGGTGGTAGGCTTCGGCTCTCACATACAGATAACCTCGTTCGACAGCAATACGACCTACGAAAAGCAGCCGGTACAATATACCGACAGCCTGCGTCAGGTTTTGATGGCTCACGAAGGGGTAGCCAAAGTCGAGCCCGTAGGTACGAAACTGGGAATGATCAAGACCGACAGCGACTTTATGGGTGTGGTTCTGAAAGGGGTGATGCCCGATTACGATTGGTCGTTTTTCAAGAAATATCTGGTTGAGGGTAATCTACCCCTCATAACCGATTCGGCAACCTCCAACGAGGTGATTGTCTCCAAGACTATCGCCGACAAAATGAACCTGCATGTGGGCGATAAAATCTATTGCTACTTCGTGCAAGACCAGGTACGGGCCCGCCGGTTTCTGGTGTCGGGTATCTATCAAACCGACTTCTCGGACTATGATAAACTGCTGATGATTGGCGATGTGCGCCAGGTGCAACGGCTCAACGGCTGGACCCCCGATCAGTATAGCGAAATCGAGTTACTGGTCAACGACTTCGACCAGGCCGACAATATCGCTTACGACCTATATACGCAGTTAATCGACCGCCCCGACGATTACGGCACCCACTACTACCCGCAATCTATCCGCACGCTGAACCCTATCTTTTTCGGGTGGCTCGACCTGCTGGACATGAACGTGTGGATTATTCTCATTCTCATGGCTGCCGTATCGGGCTTTACCATGATTTCAGGCCTGCTGATTATCATTCTGGAGCGGGCCAACATGATTGGTATTCTCAAGGCGCTGGGCGCAAACAATACCTCGATACGCGAGATATTCCTCTATGTTTCGACCTTCCTCGTGGGGAAAGGTATGATTTGGGGCAATGTCATCGGTCTGGCCTTGTGTTTCCTGCAACAGCAGTTCCACATTATCAAACTCAACCCCGAGGCCTACTACGTGCCTTATGTGCCCATCGAACTCAATTTCTGGTACATCCTCTGGCTGAACATCGGCTGTATGGCCATCTCGGTGCTGATGCTGATTGCCCCCTCGTATTTAGTTTCGCTTATTCGTCCGGCCAAGTCCATCAAGTTTGAGTAAACCCGGCTTCCCGGTTGGGTCAATCCTCCTCTTCTACCTGTCGGGGCAATGTCATATTCAAGAAAATATATCCCAGTATTCCTGCCGCCAACGAACCGGCTACAATACCCAGTTTGGCCCGCTCGAGCAGTGCAGCTCCTTCGGGCCCCATGTCGCCAAACGAGAGGTTGGCGATGAAGAGCGACACGGTGAATCCGATACCACCCAATACCGATACGGCTGCCAGTGACTTCCAGGTGGTGCGGGTGGGCATCGGCACGATTTTCAGTTTGATGACCAGCCACGACGAGAGGAAGATACCCAGGAATTTTCCCACCAACAGACCCACGAAAACAGCCAGACTGATACCCGAGAAGAGCGAGGAGAACTCGAGACCCGAGAGCACAATGCCGGCATTGGCAAAGGCAAAGAGCGGAATGATAAGATAGTTGATGACGGGGTGCAGCGTATCTTCCAAATCCTGCAGCGGGCTGATGACCTTATCCGAGGCCGACTCGATGCTCTTCAGGCAGTTGATTTGCTCTTTCGAGAGCATAATCGAGCGGTCGCTGTCTTCGAATTGTTCTTGCGGAAAATTGGCAATCTCCTGGCGTATCGTGCAGATAAAGTGCGAGGTTGCCAACACCGGCTTGGCCGGAATACAGAAGGCGACCAATACCCCCGCAATGGTGGGGTGAATGCCCGAATTGAGGAACAGGAACCACACGACACCGCCCAATGCAAAGTAGAAGAGTTTGCTGTTTACGCCGGCCCGTCCGCCTATCCATAGCACCAGGAATACCCCTACGGCATAGAGCAGATAGGTCACCTCGATGTGTGTCGAGTAGAAGAAGGCAATCACCAGAATGCCGCCTATGTCGTCGACAACCGCCAGCGTAGTGAGGAATATCTTCAGGGCAATGGGTACCCGCTTGCCCAGCATCGCCAGTACACCCAGCGAAAAGGCTATATCGGTAGCCATCGGTATGGCACTGCCCCGCAGAAAATCGCTTCCCCGCCCTACATACATGAAGAGCAATACCGGCACCACCATGCCGCCGATAGCTGCGACAATGGGCAGCAGGGCCTGCTTCAGAGAGGTCAACTCGCCCACCAGCACCTCGCGTTTGATTTCGAGGCCGATAGAGAAAAAGAAGATGGCCATGAGTGCATCGTTAATGAATGTCATGACCGTCATCGGTTCGCCACCGTGACTGAAGAGGTTGAACCCGCCCACCTGAAGGGATATGGGTTGTGCCCACCACGAAAAATAGAGATCGGCGAGCGGTGAATTGGCTATGATAAAAGCTAAAAGTGTAGCTACGATCAACACGTTACCGCCGCTGGCGTAGTTCTTGATCGATTTCTTTATGGCATACAAGCTGTCCATATGGGTTGTTTTTGTAGTTTAAACAAAAAAAGCTCGTTACAGTTTTTCTGCCTCGGAATCAAAAAAGGGATAACCCCGCTTAGTCGAGTTTCAGCACCGCCAGGAAAGCCTTTTGAGGCACCTCGACCGAACCGATTTGCTTCATCCGTTTCTTTCCTTTTTTCTGTTTCTCCAACAGTTTGCGCTTACGGCTTATATCGCCGCCGTAACATTTGGCCGTTACATCCTTGCGTACCGGCTTGATGGTCTCGCGGGCGATAATCTTGGCACCGATGGCGGCCTGGATGGCAATCTCGAACTGCTGACGCGGAATGAGCTCCTTCAACTTCTCGCACATGCGCCGGCCAAAGGTGACGGCATTGTCTACGTGGGTCAAGGTCGACAGGGCATCGACCGACTCTCCGTTGAGCAGAATATCGAGTTTCACCAGCTTCGACTCTCTGAAGTCGTGAATGTGGTAATCAAACGAGGCATACCCCTTCGATATACTTTTCAGCTTGTCGTAGAAGTCGATAACGATTTCGCCCAGCGGCATGTCGTAGATGATTTCTACCCGGTTGCCCGAGATGTACTCCTGCTTTACCAGTTCGCCCCGTTTGCCCAGGCAGAGGGTCATAATGGGGCCTATGTAGTCGGTAGCCGTGATGACCGAAGCCCGGATGTAGGGCTCCTCGATGTGGTCGATCAAGGTTGGGTCGGGCAATCCCGACGGGTTGTGAACCTCAATCATTCCGCCCTTCTTGTCATAGACTTTATACGATACGTTGGGTACGGTCGTAATCACGTCCATGTTGAACTCACGGTCGAGACGCTCCTGCACAATCTCCATGTGGAGCAGCCCCAGAAATCCGCAACGGAATCCGAAGCCCAGCGCAGCCGACGACTCAGGCTGGAAGGTGAGCGAAGCATCGTTCAACTGCAGTTTCTCCAGCGACGAACGCAGGTTCTCGAAGTCCTCGGTCTCGATGGGATAAACACCGGCAAAGACCATGGGCTTCACCTCTTCGAATCCATCGATAGCCTCCGAACACGGGCGGTCTATGTGGGTAATGGTATCGCCCACCTTCACCTCACGCGAGGTCTTGATACCCGAAATGATATAGCCTACATCGCCGGCCAGCAATTCGTTGCGAGGCACCATGTCCAGTTTGAGCACCCCGATTTCGTCGGCCTCATACTCCTTGCCCGTAGCTACGAATTTCACCTTGTCGCCGGTCCGTATACGGCCGTTGCATATCTTGAAATAAGCGATAATTCCGCGGAACGAGTTGAATACCGAGTCGAAAATAAGACACTGCAGCGGGGCATCTACGTCACCCTTGGGCGGCTCTACCCGCTCGATAATGGCGGCGAGAATCTCCTCGACACCCTGCCCCGTCTTACCGCTGGCCCGGATAATCTCTTCGCGTTTGCAACCCAGCAACTCGACAATCTGGTCTTCCACCTCGTCGGGGCGGGCGCTCTCCAGGTCGATTTTATTGATTACCGGAATAATCTCCAAATCGTGCTCGATAGCCATATAGAGGTTCGAAATCGTTTGTGCCTGAATGCCTTGCGAAGCATCTACAATGAGTAGAGCTCCTTCGCAGGCGGCGATGGAGCGAGAAACCTCGTACGAGAAATCGACGTGCCCCGGAGTATCTATCAGGTTCAAAATGTATTTTTCACCTTGGTAGAGATACTCCATCTGTATGGCATGGCTCTTGATGGTGATGCCGCGTTCGCGCTCCAAATCCATATTGTCGAGTACCTGGTCTTGCAGGTCTTTCTCGGCTATGGTTTTGGTGTACTCCAACAAGCGGTCGGCCAAGGTACTTTTACCATGGTCTATATGGGCTATGATACAAAAGTTGCGTATATTCTTCATTGAGATTAGTCTGATAATTGCGACAAAGATACAAAAAGATGAGTGGAGAATAAAATATCGAAACATCGTTTCAGATATTTTTCATTCCGGTCGGTCTGTATTTTATTGCGACACAGCAGACAAAAAAGAGAGGGCAACTCTTTCGGGCCGCCCTCTCTCTGTAAACTAATGGCAATTTTTTATTTCTTGAAATAGCGGTTGTACAGACCTTCGAAGCCTTTGCCGTGACGAGCTTCGTCTTTGGCCATTTCGTGTACCGTGTCGTGGATTGCATCGTAACCCAGTTCTTTGGCACGTTTGGCGATACGCATCTTGTCGGCGCAAGCACCGCTTTCAGCCTCCATACGGGCTTTTACGTTCTTCTCGGTGTTCCAAACTACTTCACCCAGCAATTCGGCAAATTTCGAAGCGTGTTCAGCCTCTTCGAAAGCGTAGCGTTTGAAAGCCTCGGCAATTTCGGGATAGCCTTCACGATCGGCCTGACGGCTCATAGCCAAGTACATACCTACTTCGGTGCATTCGCCAGCGAAGTGAGCTTTAAGACCTTCCATAACCTCGGCGTCTTCTACAACACCGTCGCCAATATGGTGTTCGGTTACGAAATCGAGTTTGTCCGACTCAACCAATTCTTTGAACTTCGAACGGGGTTGGTGGCATTGGGGGCAAAATTCAGGAGCTTCTTCACCTTCGTATACGTAACCGCATACAGTACAAATAAACTTTTTCATGATTGGTTATTTTTAGTTGTTAATGCTGTGTTATTGATTAGTTGATGTTCTCTTTCTTTTTCTGGCACGACGGACATACGCCCTTGCAATACATCTGAATGTCGGTAACTTCGAACTCCTTGAGTGCATCCATCGCAAAAGGAGGCAAATCGAAATCGAATATTTCGCCGCATTCATTGCACCTGAAATGCAAGTGAGGTGTTTCACGGGCATCGAAACGGGCATTCTTTTCGTCGATTGTAATCATTTGAATGACGCCTTGCTCGGTCAGCAAATTCAACGTGTTGTAAACGGTTGCCTTCGACAGTGTGGGAATAGACGGATACAAAGCATTGAATATTGTATCGGCCGTCGGATGTGTGTGATGAGTCATCAGATAATCCAACACGGCCATGCGCTGTACCGAGGGCTTTATGTTGTAACGACGTAGTTTGTTTTGAGCCGATTCTTTCATCTTTCTTTATTTGTAATGATTACAATTTTGTAATCGCAAAAATACTATATTTCTGAATACGAAAGCAAAAATTATTGTTAATAATTATTTTATTCTATCAAATGTCCGGGCAATGGGCGGCAGTTGTATTGCGAAGCCATGATTTCGCCGTAGGCTCCGGCCGACCGGATTGCAATCAAATCGCCTCGCTCGGTAGCATTCAGCATGACATTTTTCCCGAAGCAGTCCGACGACTCGCAGATGGGCCCCACTACATCGTAGGGCTTCACGGCCATATCGGAGGTAATGTTCTCGATATGATGATGGGCCTGATACAGAGCCGGACGAATAAGGTCGGTCATACCGGCATCGACGATGACAAATTGCTTTTTGAGCGATTTCTTCACATAGAGTACTCGTGTGATGAGCGAACCGCACTGGCATACGATAGCACGTCCCAGCTCGAAGTGCAACTGTTGGCCGCTGCGCAGGTCGAGCGTGTCGCGGAATACATTGAAGTAGGTTTCAAAATCGGGGATGGGGTTTTTATCCGGATTGTCGTAATCGACACCCAGGCCGCCTCCTACATTGATGTGCTTTACCTGGATATTCCGTTTCACCAGATCGTCTTGCAGGCGGTTGATGCGTTCGCAGAGTACCCGGAAAGCCTCCATGTTCAAGATTTGAGATCCGATATGAAAGTGGAAGCCGATAAGCTGTACATGCGTATAGCCTTGCAATTGGGCAAGTACGCCATCGAGCATCTCGATGGGAATACCGAATTTGTTTTCACTCAGGCCCGTCGTGATGTACTCGTGGGTATGTGCGTCGATATTGGGGTTCAGCCGCAAGGCAATCGAGGCTACCGTCTCTTTTTTGCGGGCCAGCTCTTCGATGACGGCCAACTCTTCGGCCGACTCTACATTGAAGCAGAATATTTTGTTATCGAGCGCGTACTCGATTTCCCAGTCGGCCTTTCCTACGCCGGCGAATACAATCTTTCGGGCCGGGAATCCAGCCTCCAGAGCGGCCTTTATCTCGCCGCCGCTTACGCAGTCGGCCCCTACTCCCGAAGCGGCAATCAGTCGCAATACCTCGGGATTGGCATTGGCTTTGATGGCATAGTGTACCTGAAAATTCCGTTCTTCGGCCAGGCGGGTAAGTGTAGAGAGTGTATTGTTCAACAGCGTCTTATCGTAATAATAAAACGGAGTTTTTTCTTGATTGAAATGAGTAATAGGAAACATGTGTCACAAAAAGTAAAGTGTCATGCAGAACACATTCTGCATGACACTGTGTTATAATTTATTTATTTGTTTTCAAAAAGATACTGGCTGAGCGATCGTAGCGCTTTCACCTTGTCTTGCCGGCGAACCAGGAAAGATATATTGTAGTTGCTGCCTCCGTAAGAGATCATGCGCACGGGTATATCTTTCATGGCCTGGACGGCTGCCGATTCAAACCCTACATTGTTCCACTCCAAATCGCCTACAACACAGATAATCACCATGTCTTCGTCGACCGTAACCGTACCGAACTTACGCAAGTCGTCGAGAATCTCCTGCAAATGTTTCGTGTTGTCGATAGTCAGCGACACCCCTACCTCCGAGGTGGTAACCATATCGATCGAGGTCTGGTAGCTCTCGAATATCTCGAATACCTTGCGCAGGAAACCGTAGGCCAGCAGCATGCGGCCCGATTTTATCTTGATGGCCGTGATGTTCTCTTTGGCGGCGATAGCCTTGATCTGGCCGTTGGTATTTTCGTGAGTATCGCAAATCAGGGTACCGGGAGCATCGGGCTGCATCGTGTTGAGCAACCGTACCGGTATATTGTTCAACTTGGCCGGGAGCACACAGGTAGGATGCAGAATCTTGGCACCGAAGTAGGCCAGCTCGGCAGCCTCTTCGAATTGCAGGTGACGAACCGGTTTCGTATTCTCCACGAATCGGGGGTCATTGTTGTGCATGCCGTCTATGTCGGTCCAGATTTGTATCTCCTCGGCATTGATAGCAGCACCTATCAGCGAAGCCGAATAATCACTGCCACCGCGTTGCAGGTTGTCAATCTCGCCGTAGGCATTGCGGCAGATATAGCCTTGAGTGATATAGATTTCGGCATCGGAGTTCTCTTGCAACAATGCCGTAAGTTTGGTTTTGATAAACTGGTTGTCGGGTTCCGAATTCTTGTCGGTACGCATATAGTCGAGAGCCGGGATAAGGACCGACTTCACCCCTTGTTCCAACAGGTAGTTGTGCATCATGGCCGTCGACATCAATTCGCCCTGTGCCAAAATAACCTTCTCTTCGAACAGCGTGAAGAGATCTTTGGTAAACGAGCGTATATGGTCGAAGCAACCCTTCACTACATCGAGGGCCTTTTGCTTATATTCGTCGGTGCTGTACAGTTCATCGATGACTTTGATGTACTTTCGTTCCAGACTTCCAATCGTTTCCCGGGCTCCATCGGTATTCTTCTTATACAGATAGTCCGATATTTCCACCAAGGTGTTCGTTGTCCCGGCCATGGCCGACAACACTACGATTTTTTGATTCCCGTCACAAATTAATTTGGCAACATCTTTCATACATTGGGCGCTACCAACAGAAGTTCCACCAAATTTGAGTACTTTCATTTCTATTCTACTTGTTTTAAAATGTAAATTTATACTTATCGCTGGGCAAAAATAATTTTTTTTCGCCGGATTATCAACTATTCGGGCCAAATTAAACTTCGACAAGACTCTTGTCTTCGCATTTCAAGATGCGCCCGGGGAACTCCTCGACCAGATTCAGGTTGTGCGTTGTCATGATTACAGCCGTTCCCGTTTCGCAGATGCGGTGAAGCAGCGAGACAATCTGCTGCCCGGTCTGGGGGTCGAGGTTTCCGGTAGGCTCGTCGGCCAGGATAATCTTGGGCGAGTTCAACAGAGCCCGTGCGATGACGATACGCTGCTGTTCGCCGCCCGACAGCTCGTGCGGCATCTTGTACGACTTCTTGCGCATGCCCACCTGGTCGAGCACCTCGGCTACCCGGGTATCAATCTCCTCTTTATCCTTCCAGCCGGTGGCCTTCAGTACAAAAGCCAGATTCTCATAGACCGAGCGGTCGGTAAGCAGTTGGAAATCCTGGAAGACTATACCCAGTTTCCGACGCAACAGGGGTATCTCCTTGTTGCGGATATGGCGCACGTCGAAGTCGAGCACCGAAGCCTCTCCTTCGCTGATGGGCAAATCGGCATACATGGTCTTTAACAGCGAACTCTTACCGCTGCCCACGCGCCCGATGAAATAGACAAACTCGCCGCTGTACAACTCGAAGTTTACATGATCGAGTATGGTCAACTCCTCCCGGCAAATCTGCACATCGGTATATTTGACAAGCAATTTCTTTTCCATAGTGTCTTATTTATGCCTCTTTTTTAATTCACGAGCTAAATCTTCTATACGATACCCCTTCGAGGTAAGCAGCACAATCAGGTGATACAGCAGGTCCGAAGCCTCGTAGATGAGCCGTTCGTCGCTCCCGTTGGTGGCCTCGATGACCGTCTCGACCGCTTCCTCGCCTACCTTTTGAGCCATGCGGTTGACTCCCGAATTGAAGAGCGAGGTGGTGTACGACCCCTCGGGCATCTCGGCCTTGCGCTGTTCGATGAAGTCTTGCAGATAGGTGATAAAGGCCATATCGTCGCGGTTGGTCTCGCCGAAACAGGTATCGGCCCCCGTATGGCACACCGGTCCACAAGGGTGGGCCTTGATCAGCAGCGTGTCGTTGTCGCAATCCTTCTGTATCGATTTCACCAGCAGGAAGTGGCCGCTCTCCTCGCCCTTGGTCCACAATCGGCCCTTGGTCCGGCTGAAAAAGGTTACCCGTCCCGTATCGATGGTTTTACGCACCGCCTCGGGATTCATAAAGCCGAGCATGAGCACCTTTTGTGTCACGTCGTCTTGAACGATGGCCGGCACCAGGCCGCCCATCTTGTCGAAATCCAGTTGCATCGTCTCTTCGTTCATATCGTCATAATCTTATGGGAATGCCACATCCCGATAAATATTTTTTCAGTTCCGGGATGGCAATCTCCCCGAAATGGAATACGCCGGCAGCCAGTGCGGCATCGGCTTCGCCCTCCACAAAAGCCTCCTTGAAGTGGGCCATCGTCCCTGCTCCACCCGAGGCAATCACCGGTACAGGCAGCTGCCGGTGCAACTCGCGCAGGGCGTCACAAGCATAGCCGCCGTGCGTGCCGTCGTGAGCGATACTGGTAAACAGTATCTCGCCTGCCCCCCGGTCGGTCGCCTCGGCGGCCCATTCGAAAAGCGTGCGACGGGTCGGCACACGACCGCCGTTCAGGTAGCATATCCAATTTCCGTCCTCAAAGTTAGCATCTATTGCGATAACACATACTTGTGAACCGAAATTTTTTGCAACCTCTTCGATAATTTGGGGATTTTTCAAGGCTGCAGAGTTGAGCGACACCTTGTCGGCCCCCGCATTCAGCAACCGGTCCACATCGGCCAGCGAGTGAATGCCACCCCCTACCGTAAACGGTATGTCGATACGGGCAGCGATACGTTTCACCAGGTCGGTAAAGGTGGCACGCCCTTCGTACGAAGCCGTAATGTCGAGGTAAACCAACTCGTCGGCTCCCTGCCGGCTGTAATACTCGCCCAACTCGACCGGGTCGCCGGCCTCTCTGAAGTTCACGAAACGGGTTCCCTTCACAGTCATACCCTCTTTTACATCGAGGCAAGGTATAATTCGTTTTGCCAACATGATACGTCAGTTGTTATGTATGATGAATCGGGCTATTTCGTCGAGCGAAATGCGCCCTTCGTAAATGGCTTTTCCCAAAATGACGGCCGGGACGCCCAGCGACTGCAGTGCCTCGATGTCGGCCCACGAGCCCACGCCACCGCTGGCAATCAGGTAAATGCCCGGCAATTCGGCCAGCATCTTGCGATACAACTCTACGGAGCACCCCTGCAACATGCCGTCGCGGGCAATGTCGGTCGTAATCACCTGTTCGATGCCCGCCTGCATGTAGTCGCGCACAAAGGGTATCAACTCCACATCCGAGTCGTCGAGCCAGCCGCCGGTCGAGATTTTCCCGTCCCGCACGTCGGCTCCCAGGATGATGCGCTCTTTGCCATACTGCTCGATCCATCCGGCAAACCGGTCGCGGTCGCGCACGGCAATGCTGCCGCCCGTCACCAGATGGGCTCCGCTCTCAAAAGCGATGTGCAGGTCTTCGTCGCTTTTCACACCGCCCCCGAAGTCGATTGTCAGGCTCGTGTGGCCGGCAATCTGTTCCAGTGTTTTGTAATTGACCACGTGGCTGGCCTTGGCACCGTCCAGGTCGACCAGGTGCAGACGGGTCACCCCGCTGTCTTCAAACGCCTTGGCCACCTCGAGCGGATTCTCGTTGTAGACCTGCTGCCGGGAATAATCGCCCTGCGACAACCGCACGCAGCGCCCTCCAATAATATCGATAGCCGGAATCAGTTGAATCATAGGGCCAGGAAGTTTTCAAGGATGCGCACCCCCACTGCCCCACTTTTCTCGACGTGGAACTGAGTGGCATAGAAATTGTTCTTGTTCATAGCCGCACAAAACGGGTTTATATAGTCACATGCTGCTATGCAATCGGCCGAAACCGGGACATAGTAGCTGTGCACGAAATAGACATGGCTACCCTCGTCGATGCCGTGAAAGAGAGGGCCACGCAGACCGCGCAAGGTATTCCACCCCATGTGGGGCACCTTTTGCTCGCTGGTCTGCGAAACAAAGCGTCGCACTACGGTATCGAAGAGGCCGAGACAATCGACATCACCCTCCTCGGAGTGCGAGCAGAGCAGTTGCATGCCTATGCAGATGGCCAACACCGGCTGGGTGAGACCGACAATCACCCGGTCGAGCCCATGCTCTCGCAAATACACCATGGCCGATGATGCCTCTCCCACCCCGGGGAACAGCACCTTATCGGCACGCGAGAGCACCTCGGGCGAATCGCTCACCACCGGTTCGATACCCAGGCGGCGCAAAGCGCACAAAACCGAATAAATATTCCCTGCATTGTATTTTACAATGGCAACCTCCATAAAACTGTTATTTTGTCATATTTTAAAGTGCAAATATAGACATTTATCCAACTCTTCAAAACAACAAGTTGACAAAATAATAAATTTATGCAATTTTATTTGCTTTTTGTTATATGTAATTTATTCACGGTTTACCGTTTGCCTATTGTATATTCTTTTATTTATACATTCCAATAAATCAACCGGACAGACACTTTGCGCTTTTTAGATTAAAGGCTTATACAAAGAAGCACAAAAATAATCTTATGCACCAACTAAAACGACGTTTTTCTCTGGGCCGCCTTTTATTTTTGTACTATCTTTACCCACGAAAAAAATGAGCATTATGAAGATTACCGAATACATTCGCCATTCGTCGGTGGGCGTAAAGCTCATCGTGTTGCTGCTTTTGATTTTGTGCGGCGTGTTTGTCATTGCCATACCCATGCTTTTCGTGCGGGGTGAATATGCCCTGTTGATTGGCATATATCTGCAAAACATAGGCATGTTCATCTTGCCGGCCTTGGTGGCCGCCATGCTCTTTTGGGGCGATGCCAGTCAGGGTCTGCACTTGAACAAGGCACCCCGCCTGGTCGAGTTGCTGTGTATCGTGGTGCTCTATTTCGTGGCCACCCCCATGTTCAACCGGCTGGTGGAGTGGAACGAGTCTATCAGCCTGCCCGCAGCATTCAGCGGCATCGAGGCGTGGATGCGACAACAGGAAGAGGCGGCCGCCGCAGTGACCGAACAGATGCTGCAAATCAAATCGTTTGCCCATTTCCTGGCCGTGGTATTGGGTATAGGATTACTCACCGGCATGGGCGAAGAGATGGTTTTCAGAGGGGTACTCCAGCAAGTGGTACAGGGCAAAAGCCGCCGGGCTCACTGGGCCATCTGGACCTGCGCCTTCCTGTTCAGTGCCATACACCTGCAATTCTACGGATTCTTCCCCCGGTTGCTGCTGGGTGCATTTTTCGGTTATCTGCTCGTGTGGAGCTGCAACCTGTGGCTGCCCATCTTCGGACATTTTCTTAACAACAGCATGGTGGTCTGCATCGCCTACGTCACCGGCAACGCATCGGACAATACGCTGGAAGCACTGGGCACGGCACAATCGTCCACGGGGTGGCTGGCCTGGGTAAGTCTCGTTGCCACCGCCCTCCTGCTCTATCTCTTTTATAAGAAAGTGTTCGTAGCCGATCGCGAGGTTAAAGGAATTTCTTCCGATGGAAGATAAAGTTACGGCCTAAGTATTTCTCGCGCACGATAGGATTCTCGGCCAACTCCTCCGAGGTACCCTGGAAGAGGATTTTCCCCTCGAACAACAGGTAGGCACGGTCGGTGATACTCAAGGTTTCGGGCGCGTTGTGGTCGGTAATGAGGATACCGATATTCTTCTCTTTCAGTTTGTAGACAATCGACTGAATATCTTCTACGGCAATGGGGTCGACACCGGCAAAGGGTTCGTCGAGCATGATGAACTTGGGGCTGATGGCCAGACAGCGGGCTATCTCGGTACGCCGCCGCTCGCCACCCGACAGTTGGTCGCCCAGGTTCTTGCGCACTTTTTGCAGACGGAATTCGGCAATGAGGCTCTCCAGCTTCTCGCGCTGGTACTCCTTGGTGGTAGGGGTCATCTCGAGTACACAGCGTATGTTGTCCTCGACCGACAGCTTGCGGAATACCGAAGCCTCCTGGGCCAGGTAGCCGATACCGATTTGAGCCCGCTTGTAGACGGGATAGTCGGTAATATCGAGATCGTTGAGATAAATATGTCCCTGATTGGGTGTAATCAGACCCGTAGTCATGTAGAAAGTGGTCGTTTTACCGGCGCCGTTCGGGCCCAGCAGACCTACGATTTCGCCCTGTGTCACATCGATTGACACATGGTTGACCACCGTGCGCTGGCGATACTTCTTCACCAAGTCCTCGGTACGCAGCACCATGTTGTTGCCCGTGGGTTCCGAGGCCGGCTGTTGTACTTCGGCCGTCGTCTTGGGTGCGGCATCGGCAGCTTCGGCCCGATGTTTGAATAGTTTGGAGAACATATTTTATCTATTAGCGTTTTACTCAACAAGAGAGGTGTATGCCTTCGATCGACCGCATACGGTCCTGCTCTATCTCGTGCAAAGATACGGAAATAGAGATATTCATGCGCCACTTTTACAAAATAAAATAATGTCAAGTTCATTTCAAGGGGCAAAGCATTGCTGTACATCAATCTTTTTCACTACTTTTGTTCCTTGATATTCCAAAACGACGGATATGATTATAGACGATTCACTACGAAAATTCGGGGATTACGTCCTGCTGATGAGGCGGGTCTTCACCCGACCTGACCGCTGGCGGGAGTTTTTCAAACGATACATTGCCGAAATCTACAAACTGGGCATCGACTCCATTCCCATCGTCATCACCATCTCGGTCTTCATCGGTGCGGTTATCGCCATTCAGATGCAGAAGAATGTGGTGT
The DNA here is from genome assembly GCF_024733785.1 of Barnesiella sp. ET7. Classification (NCBI taxonomy): domain Bacteria; kingdom Pseudomonadati; phylum Bacteroidota; class Bacteroidia; order Bacteroidales; family Barnesiellaceae; genus Barnesiella; species Barnesiella sp. ET7. Next base: position 26,248 of record NZ_JANRHM010000011.1, on the reverse strand, counting down.
CGCCCCTCATACCGGCATACGCCGTGGGGTTGGCTACCCGCGACGTGATTCTGCTGGAGTTCTCCTCGTCGATACTCTGCTTGATTCTGGCCGGCAAGGTGGGTTCGAACATTGCTTCGGAGATAGGTACCATGCGGGTAACCGAGCAGATCGATGCCCTCGAAATCATGGGTGTCAACTCGGCCAACCTGCTCATCCTGCCCAAGATTGCCGCCATGGTTTCGTTCATCCCGGTGCTGGTTGTCTTCAGTATGGCCAGCGGTATCGTGGGCGGCTACCTCATAGCCCAGTTTACCGACATCATTTCGGTCTCGAAATATATCTACGGCCTGCAAAGTTTCTTTGTCGAATACTACATTTGGCAAGCCATATTCAAAGCCCTCTTCTTTGCCTTTGTCATCAGTAGCGTAGCCTCGTATTACGGCTATCGGGTCAAAGGTGGCGCCTTGCAGGTGGGTCAGGCCAGTACCGATTCGGTTGTGGTCAGCAGTGTAATCGTGTTGCTCCTCGATGTAGTGCTCACTCAAATCTTGTTCTGATGATAACGGTAAATAACATATACAAGCAATTCGACGGGAAAGAGATTCTGCACGACGTTTCCGCCAAATTCTACTCCGGGAAAACCAATCTGATTATCGGACAGAGCGGCTCGGGAAAAACCGTATTGATGAAATGTCTCGTAGGTCTGTTGCGACCCGACCAGGGGAAGATTCTCTACGACGGCCGCGACGTGATGGCCATGACACCGGCCCAGACCAAAGTGCTGCGTACCGAGATAGGCATGCTGTTTCAGGGGTCGGCCCTGTTCGACTCGGAGACGGTGCTGGGAAATGTGATGTTCCCCTTGCGCATGTTCACCCGCGACAACTATGCCACCTGCAAGAAGAGGGCCGAGTTCTGTCTCGAGCGTGTAAACCTGAAAGGGGTGAATGACCTCTACCCCTCGGAGATAAGCGGCGGTATGCAGAAACGGGTGGCCATTGCACGAGCCATTGCCCTGAACCCCAAATACCTGTTTTGCGACGAGCCCAACTCGGGCCTCGACCCCAAGACCTCGATTCTTATCGACGAACTGTTGAGCGACATCACCCACGAATACAACATGACGACCATCATCAACACCCACGACATGAACTCGGTTATCGGTATCGGTGAAAATATCGTTTTCATCAACAAGGGCCATCGGGAGTGGGTCGGCAACAAAAACAAGATATTCACCTCGTCGAACGAAGCCCTGAACGACTTCGTATTTGCCACCCGACTCTTCAAGGAGGTCAAGGGGTATATGATCGAGGAGTATCGCAAGCAAGAGGCTGCCGAAGAGCAATCGGCCCAATCGCCGGTCCACGACAGCAAACACCAGTAAAAGCCCCAACACCCCTATACGACAAGAGCGATTGCACGGCCCGGCATGCCGGGCCGTGCAATCGCTCTTTCGGTCAAGATAAGGGGATATGGTTGGTTAGTAGTTCCACTGGCAGGCAATCATGCGCAGGTTGCTGTCGCCCATGGTGCGCAGGTCGATAATCTGGTTGTACCGGCAGTTGATATAGACCAGATTGGGACAAAACGAAACGTCGAGCGTATTCAGCTGGTTGTTGTTGCAGATGAGCCGTTGCAGCATGGTGCGGTTGCTCAAGTCGAGATTGGTCAGGTCGTTGTACGAGCAATCGACAAAATAGAGGTTGTTGCTCCCGTCGAGACTCAACGTCGTGAGGTCGTTGTACGAGCAGACTAGGTCGGACAAGGCGGTACAGTCGAGCAGACCCAGTGTCTTCATGTTGTTGTCGCTGCAAACAAACGAAGTGAGCGAAGGCAGTTTCGAGATAACCATATTGGCAATTTCGTTGTCGTCGATATTCAAGTTCGAGAGGCTCACCGTACCGAAGAGGTTGAGGCTGGTCAGTTTGTTGTATCCGCAATAGAGGTTTTTCAAGTTCTCGCAACTGTCGACCATCAGCGATTCGAGGTGGCACCCCTGCACATTCAGACTTTGCAGTTGCTGGGCTCCGTTCACATTAAGTTCGACAAACAGATTGTTCGAGCAGTTCAGATTTTTCAATCCCGGCAGCTCCGCGAGCGACAGGTCGGTAAGCCGATTCTTATAGCAATCGAGCTTGATCAGGGCCGGACAGTTGTCGATATTCAACGTCGAGAGTTTGTTGCGGCTTACGTTCAAGGTATTGAGTGCCGTACAGCCCGACACCTCGATACCGGTAAGCTGGTTGCGCGAGCAATCGACCTTTTGCAGGGCGGTAAAGCCGGCCAGGTCGAGCTCTCCGGCCAGATTCTTGTCCGACCACTCAATCGAGATTACCCGACCTCCGCTCCAGGTCACCCCCTTCCAAGAGGTCGGATTATTGATATTGGTGATTTCCAAGCGCACATAATTGGCATCGCCTTTGGCCGAGGTCTGCTGCAAGAAACTCTGCAGTTGTTTTACCTCCTTTTGGTTGCTTTTTTGAGCGAATAGCAGTCCCGCGCTTCCCAGCACGACGACCAACATAACGAAAACTCTTTTCATAACTGTTTTTGTTGTTTAGTACCTATTAAAAGTTGTTTGATTTCCTCAAGGGGAAACTTTACAACTCTTAAACAACAGTTGTAGAAAAAAGTTCTTTTAACTTGTCGAAAGATAATGGAACCGATACGAATCAGGCCTTGCGTATCTCCCGCTCGTCGATAACGATGCGGCGGGCCTTGTAGAGAGCCCCTATCGCCTTCTTGAAACTCTTCTTGCTGCACTGGAAGTAGCGGGCTATCTCCTCGGCCGGCGATTTGTCGGAGAGGGGCAGACAGCCACCGGCTTCGTCCAACCGTTTCAAAATGGTTTCGCTCAACGGGTCAATGCGCTGCTCATAACCGATCGGTTGCAGCGACACGTCTATTCGCTCGTCGTCGCGCACCTGCTTGATGTAGGCTTGCAGATGTTCGCCGATGGCAACGGGGCGGAAAATCTCGTTGTGATAGATTACACCCCAATGCAGGTTGTTGATGATGACCTTGTAGCCGAGTTGGGTCTCTTGCACCACCAGAATCTCGACCGGCTGGTTGGGGGTATACTCGGGCGGGACATTATCGAGAAACTTGTCGAGCTTGGCCGATGCGACAATACGGCCGGTAGCAAAGTCGAGATAGACATACACGATATAATATCGGTCGGGCTGCATTTCGCCATGCTGTTCGCGAAACGGCACCAACAGGTCTTTGGCCTCTACGCCCCAATCGAGAAAGGCTCCCACCTTCGTGACCGACTTTACCTGCAAGCGGGCAAACTGCCCCACCTGCACGTACGGCTTACGGGTAGTTGCAATCAGTCGGTCCTCCGAATCGTAATAGACAAAGACCGACAGCTCGTCGCCCTCGGCATACGGCTTTTCGGGGAGGAATTTGCGGGGTAACAAGATTTCGCCTTTCTCGCCACCGTCGAGATAGAGCCCAAAATCGACCGTCTTAACGACCTTGAGTGTATTGAATTTTCCGATTTGTAACATACCGATTCTATTTGCAATACCCGTTTCATTATGGGATTCGTGGGCAAAGGTACACAATTCTTTCGACTCTGCTCGCAGCTGTTTGCAGAAAAACATCGTGCCTGTTCTGGGTACAGTTTGCTTTCATATCGGCGACCCCATCACCCACATCAATTTGCTTTTTTTGCACTTTTCCCTTGCCGAGCCCGGTAAAAGGCGTATTTTTGTAAAAAACTTGTAGCTATGAAAAAGGTATCGTTACTGAGTATAATCGCCTTGGTAGGCTGTTTATATTCCTGCAATTTCAAGAGCAACAACTCGACCGACGACGCAACGGCCGATACGGTCGCCGTGAAAGAGGTCGTCATCAAAGAGAGCTATCATCTCGCTGGCGATACGGCCATGCCGGCCTGTAAAGTTTCGGTAACTATCGACGTTCCTACGAAATATCGGCAGGTGGGCGACGGTATTCGGTTGCAAAAGATGCTGGCCCCTCTGGTATTCGGCGACGATTATGCCAGCGACTCCCTCTTCGAAAGTTCGGCTCAGAAAGCCGTGGCGTCGCACATAGCCGCCTACAAGGAGCTCGAACCCGAGTTTGAAAAAGAGATGAAAGAGAACGGTCCCTCCTACTCGTGCGAGTGGGAGTTCGATTACAACCTCTCTACGGTCTATAACCGCAACGATTTTTTCTGTTACAGCCTCTCCACCTCGGAGTATACGGGTGGAGCCCACGGCATGTACTCCGACCTGTTCTACACGATAGACCTCTCGAACTGGCATCGCATCGTTCTCGAAGATATTTTCCTGCCCGAATCGACCGACCAGGTAAATCGCGTATTGCTGGACCAGTTGCTTAAGAGTCTGAACCTGGCTTCGCCCGATTCCCTGCTGGAGTTGGGATTTTTCGATACCGAAAACATTGCGGCCAACGAGAACTTCTACCTCACCGACGACAGCATCTGCTGGGTATTCAACCCCTACGAGATTGCCTGCTATGCTACCGGTCAGGTGCAGATAGCGGTCCCGTTCAAGGAAATCGAGATGTACATGCTCCCCGAGAGCCCTGTTAGACGACTGATTAAATAAAATCTCATGCAATATATCAAGACCTATTTCCCCAATCTGACCCCTGCCCAGGAGAGCCAATTCGAGGCTCTGGGCCCCTTGTATACCGACTGGAATGCGAAGATTAACGTAATCTCGCGCAAAGATATAGACAACCTCTATCTGCACCACATACTCCACTCGCTGGGTATCGCCAAGGCCATCGACTTTACCGACGGCACCACGATACTCGACGTGGGTACCGGCGGCGGATTCCCGGGTATTCCTCTGGCCATTCTCTTTCCCCAGTGTCGTTTCCACCTGATCGACCGGGTGGGCAAGAAAATCAAGGTGGCCCAGAGTGTAGCCGAAGCCATCGGGTTGCAAAACGTCACCTTCCAGCACGGCAGTGTAGAGGAGCTCAAGACCGAGTATGATTTCGTGGTGAGCCGGGCCGTCATGACCCTGCCCGACCTGCTGAAACTGATTCGAAAGAACATCCGGCGCGAGCAGCAGAACGCGTTGCCCAACGGATTGCTCTGCCTCAAGGGTGGTGACTTGCAGAGCGAACTCGCCCCGGTGAAGAAGACGTCGATTCTCTTCAACCTGAGCGACTACTTCAAAGAGGAGTATTTCGAGACGAAGAAGGTCATCTATGTACAGATTGTAAAAAGATAGAGACTATGAAGATAAACCGTTTCTACTTCAACATGCTCCCCGTGAACAGCTACGTGCTGTGGGACGACGAGAGCCGGGAGTGTGCCATTGTCGATGCTGGGTGCTACTACCCCAAAGAGGAGGAGACTCTGGCCCGATTTATTGCCGACAACCGGTTGACGGTAAAATATCTGCTGGCTACCCACCTGCATTTCGACCACTGCTTCGGCAACGCCTTTGTGGCCCAGCGGTACGGAGTCGCCCTCAGTGCCTCGCAAGCCGACGAGTTTCTGTTGCAGCACATGCCCCAGCAGTGCCAGGCATTCGGTATCCCGTTCAAAGGAGAAATCGAGCCCATCGGCCACTACATCGACCACGGCGACATCTTCACGCTCGGGACGGAAGAGATTCGAGCCATTGCCGTGCCGGGACATTCGCCGGGCAGTCTGGCCTTCTATGCCCCCGAATCGGGTTTTGTCCTTTCGGGCGACGCCCTCTTTCAGTTGAGTATCGGACGCACCGATTTCCCCGGCGGAAATCACCGCCAGCTAATCGAGTCGATTCATAAAAATCTATTGACATTACCCCCCGAAACGGTGGTCTATCCCGGGCACGGACCCGAGACCGAAATAGGCATCGAACGCAACGAGAACCCCTTTCTATGAGAGGGGTTCTTTGTTTTCATCGGGTTTGATATTCCCCAGCAAAAACTCTTTGAGCGACTGGATGGCCGTCTGTACGTTTTTCCATTGCTGCTGCTCCTCGGCCGGCAATTCGCTGAAGTCGAAGGTGTGGGCCATCTTGTCAATCAGTTCGACCTGATGCTCGGCTGCGGCCTCGTTGTGGTTGCGGGCATAGGCCAACACCAGATTGAAACGGGTCTGCAAGTCGTACATGTCGCCCTGAAGCACCTCTTCGAAAGCCTCGATGGCCTCTTTGTAATTCTCCAGATGCAGACAGGCCACCCCCTTCAGCCGCAAGGTCTCCCGATCGTTGGCATTCAGCGCCAGCGAACGGGACAAATGACGATAAGCCTTTTCGTAATCGCCCACCTGCAAAAATATTTCGCCCAGAAACGAATGGGCCTCGTCGTCCCGTTCGTCGAGACTAATTGTGTCCTGCAGATAGATGATGGCTTCCCGAATCTTCCCCAGGTCGTAATAACACGTGGCCAACTGGTAACAGATATTCGAGTTTGCGGGATCGGCTTCGAGAGCCTTGTGAAAATAGGTCAAGGCGTTGTTGTAATCCTCCCGCTTGATGTAACACTCCCCTATCAGTTCATAGGCTACCGACTTGTCTTTGGTCACCTCGGCATACTCCTTGAACTGTTCGATGGCCTTGTCGTATTGGCCCGAGTCGTAGTAACAATACCCTTTGAACGAAAGCACCGCCTCGTCGTCCTCCTTCACGGCCAGGGCAAAATCGCAAGCCTCGATAGCCTTGTCGTAGTGCTTGAGCAGAGCCTCGACCTTGGCCAAAGAAAACCAGTCGGCCACCGAATAGGGATCTTTGTCAATCAGCTTGTTGTAAATCACGATGGCCCGGTCGTACTCCGACCGGTCTTCGCAAAGGGCAGCCATCTCGCGCAACAGCTCACGACTGTCGGGCAACACCTTCTCGGCCTTGTGTACGAACTCGACCAACCCGTCGAAACAATTATAGTCGGCATAGATGTCGATGGCTTCGAAACAAATATCCTCCTGCAACTCATCACTGTCGAGCAACGTGAGCATCAACCGGTGAGCCTGTTTCACCTGCCCGTCAAGGAAGAGGAGCTCGGCCCGTATGAGGGTGGCATCGGGACTGTAATCGGCCAACTCCGACATAATCTTTCTGGCTTCGGTAGTCCGGTCGAGATAGAGCAGATAGCGGGCCTGTTTGAGGCGCAGGTCCACATCGTCGGGGTGCAGCTTCAACCCGAACTCGATGGCATGCAGAGCCTTGGGCATCTGCCCTTTGGACTCGTAATGGTCGGCAATCTCGTCGATTTCGTCGGAATCGAAATAGCAACTGCCCGCCCCCGACACCATCTGTTCGTACCGTTCTATGAGTTCATTGGATTTTTTAGACGACATTCTTGCTTGGCTTTCAGATAAAAACTGCCGGACTCCTTGCCTGGCAAGGAATCCGACAGTATGGAAATGGAATGGTATCTTATTTCGATTTCAGTTTTTCCCAGCTGTCTTTCAACGACACGGTGCGGTTGAAGACCAGATGACCTTCGGTCGAATCGGGGTCGACACAGAAGTATCCCGTGCGTTGGAACTGGAAGCGGTCGCCCGGTTTGGCATTTTCGGCCAGATAAGGCTCGATGCGGCAGTTGTCGATTACCTTCAACGAATCGGGGTTCAACAGCTCTCTGAAGTCGACATCCTTCTCTTCCGAGGGGTTCTCCACGTTGAAGAGTCGGTCGTAAAGCCGTACTTCGGCCGTAGAGCTGTATTGGGCCGATACCCAGTGCAACGTGCCTTTCACCTTGCGCATGCTGCCCGGCATGCCGCTGCGGGTATCGGGGTCGTATTCGCAATAGATCTCCTCGATGTTTCCGTCGGCATCTTTCTTCACACCGGTACATTTGATAATGTAGGCGGCTTTCAGGCGCACCTCCTGATCGGGAGCCAGGCGGAAGAATTTCTTCGGCGGATTCTCCATGAAGTCGTCGCGCTCGATGTACAACTCGCGCGTGAAAGGAATCTTGTGTGTTCCGGCTTCGGGATCCTCGGGGTTATTCTCGATGTCGAGGTATTCGACCTGTCCTTCGGGATAGTTGGTAATAATCAGTTTCACAGGATTGAGCACGGCCGATACGCGAGTAGCGGTCTTGTTCAAGTCTTCGCGAATGCTGTGTTCGAGCAGCGATACGCTGATGATACCGTCGTACTTGGTGTAACCGATTTTCTGGATAAAGTTCTTGATAGACTCGGGCGTATATCCGCGACGGCGCAAACCACAGAGAGTCGGCATACGCGGGTCGTCCCAACCGGCTACCAGCCCCTCCTTGACCAGTTGCAGCAATTTGCGCTTGCTCATCACCGTGTAGGTGAGGTTCAACCGGTTGAACTCGATTTGTCGCGGGCAGTAGCTGTCGTCGGCCAGCTCCTTCACGAAATACTCGTACAAGGGGCGGTGCACCTCAAACTCCAGCGTACAGATCGAGTGCGTCACACCCTCGAAGTAGTCGGACTGTCCGTGGGCAAAGTCGTACATGGGATATACGTTCCACTTCGTGCCCGTGCGGTGGTGCGGGTGCTTGATGATGCGGTACATGATGGGGTCTCTGAAGTGCATGTTGGGCGAAGCCATGTCGATTTTGGCACGCAATACGAAACGGCCCTCCTCGAATTCGCCTTTGTTCATGCGCTCAAACAGGTCGAGGTTCTCTTCGACGCTGCGGTTGCGGTAAGGGCTCTCGATACCCGGTTGCGTGGGGGTACCCTTCTGGCGGGCAATCTCCTCCGACGACTGTTCGTCGACATAGGCTTTGCCCTCCTTAATCATGCGGATGGCCAAATCCCACAGTTTGGGGAAGTAGTCCGACGCATAGTACAACCGGTCGCCCCAGTCGAAACCCAGCCAATGAATGTCTTCCTTGATCGAGTCGACATATTCGACATCCTCCTTGACAGGGTTGGTATCGTCGAAACGCAAGTTGCAGGTACCGCCGAACTTCTCGGCAATACCGAAGTCGATGCAAATGGCTTTGGCATGACCTATATGCAGGTAGCCGTTCGGTTCGGGCGGAAAACGGGTGCTCAAACGACCTCCATTCTTACCCGCCTTCAAGTCGGCCTCTACAATCTGTTCTATGAAATTGAGACTTTTCTTGTCTTCTCCTTCGTTATTGGTTTCAATCTGTGTCATAAATGCGCTTATTTATAGGGCGCAAATATAACAATAAATATCCAAAAACAGTTTTATTAAGCAAAAAATAGCAGATAGTCGGTAATAGTTTGCAAAAGTACAGCCCCCGATTATATCCAGTTCATCTCGCTGTAATAGCGCATCAGGTTGGCAATGGCCTCTTGCAAATCGGCATGTAACTGGTGAGTCATGCGATGAATGGAGATTCGGCCGTGACCATTCATCTTGGTCAGCAACAGGGCCGAAAAGAGACGTTTTCGAGCCTCCTCGCCCAACTTGTTGTTGAAGCCTACGGTCACACTGTCGTCGTGTTTGGCTACATATCCCAGCAACTCCTCCGAGCTTTGCGATTGACCAGCCTGTTGTTTGATAGCCCACACTTCGTAGTGGTAGTCGTCGTTGATTGTAGCTACATAAGGCGGAACTGCCGACTGGAACATCCGCCGAATATCTTTGTAAATCGAGCTTATTGAATCCATCTCTTTTTTCAATTAACGGTTATACGCGCTTTATTACACCTAACCGCTGTGTTTTGTTCAGAGACAAATATCGATTATCCCCACGCTTTTTATTACTTTTGCATACGTTTTTCTAAATTATAAAGTGTGATATATCCGCAGAATTTCGAGCAGAAGATAGGTTTCGACCAGATACGGTCGCTCATTAAAGAGAAGTGTCTCAGCAGCCTGGGAACGGACTATACCGATAGAATGCAATTCTCTACCGACTACGACGCCATACGCAAGCAGCTGAACTGCACATGGGAGTTTGTACACATTATCGAACAGGCCGACGATTTCCCGGCCGATTTCTTTTTCGACGTACGAGCTTCGCTGAAACGGGTTCGCATCGAAGGGACCTTTCTGGAAGAGAGCGAACTGTTCGACCTGCGGCGTTCGCTCGACACGATTCAGGCCATCGTGCGCTTTCTTCGTCCTGGCGAAGAGGAGGAGATTCGCTATCCCTACCTGCACGAACTGGCCCAAGAGGTAGAGGCATTCCCCCAGCTGGTCAAACAGATCGATGCGATTCTCGACAAATTCGGCCATATCAAGGATAACGCTTCGCCCGCCCTGGCCCAGATTCGCAGCAGCATCGCCTCGACCCTCTCGAGCATATCGCGCAACCTGAACTCCATCCTGCGGGCGGCACAGAGCGAGGGGTTCGTCGACAAAGAGGTGAGCCCCACCATGCGCGACGGCCGGCTGGTGATACCGGTGGCCCCTTCGTACAAACGGAAAATCAAGGGTATCGTGCACGATGAGTCGGCCAGCGGCAAGACCATATTCATCGAACCGGCCGAGGTAGTCGAAGCTAACAACCGGGTGCGTGAACTCGAGAACGAGGAGCGACGCGAAATCGTGCGTATACTCACCGCCTTTACCGACACCCTGCGTCCCTATATCGACGAAATCATCTACTCCTATGAATTTCTGGCCGAGATAGATTTCATCCGGGCCAAGGCCCTCCTGGCACTGGAGACCGGCGGGACATTGCCTCGCTTTGAGAACAAACGGCAAATCGAGTGGTACCACGCCGTGCATCCCATGCTCTACCTCTCGCTCAAGCGACAGGGCAAGACTGTTGTTCCCCTCGACCTGACTCTCGACGAGAAAAACCGCATCCTGCTCATCTCGGGTCCCAACGCCGGCGGTAAATCGGTCTGCCTCAAAACGGCCGGACTGCTGCAATACATGTTGCAGTGTGGTCTGCTGGTGCCCATGTACGACAACTCCCGCACCGGCATCTTCAAGGACATATTCATCGACATCGGCGACGAGCAGTCTATCGAGGACGACCTGAGTACATACAGTTCACACCTCACGCACATGAAATTTTTCGTGCGGAATGCCAACGAGAACAGTCTCCTGCTCATCGATGAGTTCGGTGGCGGCACCGAGCCTCAAATCGGTGGGGCCATTGCCGAAGCCCTGCTCGACCGTTTCAACCAGAAGCGGGCCTACGGAGTCATCACGACCCACTACCAGAACCTGAAACATTTTGCCGAAGATACCGACGGCATCGTCAACGGCGCCATGCTCTACGACCGTCACCTCATGCAGCCGCTCTTCAAGCTATCCATCGGTAACCCCGGCAGCTCGTTTGCCATCGAGATAGCCCGCAAGATAGGTTTGCCCGAAGATGTCATCGCCTCGGCCTCCGAGAAGGTGGGTTCGGCCTACATCGATATGGACAAGTATCTGCAAGACATCGTGCGCGACAAACGCTACTGGGAGAGCAAACGCCAGAACATACGCCAGCGCGAGAAGAAGCTCGAGGAGCTCACCGCCCGCTACGAGGCCGACCTCACCGCTCTGGAAAAGCAACGCAAGGAGTTGCTGAAACAGGCCAAAGGCGATGCCGCCCAGATTCTGGCCGAGGCCAATGCCCGCATCGAGAACACGATACGCGAAATCAAGGAGGCGCAGGCCGAGAAGGAGAAGACCCGTGCCGCCCGCCAAAAGTTCGAGCAGTTCAAAGCCGAGCTGAGCGAAGAGTCCGAACCCGCAGCCGACGACCTGGTGAGCCGCAAGCTCAAACAGATAGCCGAGCGGAAGAAACGCAAGCAACAGCGCAAGAAGAGTGAAGAGCCCCAACCGCAGGCCGCAACCGCCTCACCCCTCGCCGCAGGCGATGCCGTGCGGCTGAAGGGCCAAACCTCGGTGGGCGAAGTGCTCGAAGTGAATGGCAACAACGTAACCGTGGCTTTCGGCATGCTCAAGTCGACCGTCAAGGCCGACCGGCTGGAGCGGGTAAGCAAAAGCCAGATCAAAAAGGAGAATGCCAAGGCTACCTTCCTGGGGGTACAGACTACCGAAGATATGAGGGAGAAGCAGCTCAACTTCAAACAAGAGATTGATGTGCGGGGCATGCGGGCTGACGAGGCGTTGCAGGCAGTCACCTACTTCATCGACGATGCCATACAAGTGGGCTGTACCCGCGTGCGCATTCTGCACGGTACGGGCACTGGTGTGCTGCGGCAGGTCATCCGGCAATACCTCAAGACCGTGCCGGGCGTAGCCCACTTTCAGGACGAGCACGTGCAGTTGGGTGGCGCCGGCATTACGGTAGTCGAGCTGAACTAAATACCTCGGACGGTTACAGGTTATACACCTCGTCGACCGTATAGTTGAAGAAATCGTTTACCGGTTTCATTATCTCGAAAGCGTGAGCCGTCTGTTCCACCCAGTCGGGGGCATCGAAGAAGTTGTCGGGGGCGAAATGGACCATCACATAATCTTTCCGTTTGAGCCACTCGGCCTGCTCGCAATCGCGGGGGAACGGCCGGGGTACTACCTTGAGGGTCTCACCCTCCCAATCGGGATAAAGCGTCTTGAACTGCGGGCGGCCGATGAGTTCCTGAAACTCGTCGTAGTTGTCGTAAATCGCCTGTCGCAAAGCCTTCAGCAGTTTCGGCTCGGGGCACCATACCCCGCCGCTAATCATACAGTTGCCCGGCTCGAGATGGAAATAGTAACCGGCCCGCAGGCTCTTGCGGCCGCCCTTGGCCATGTAGGCCGACATATAGGTTTTATAAGGTGTCTTGTCGGGCGAGAAACGAATATCGCGATAGATGCGGTACATGCACGATTTCGCCTCCAGCCCCGCAATCTCGTCGTCGAACTGTGCGATGCGGTCGATCAGTTGCTGCACCTTGTCGATAAAGATCGGGCGCAACCGGTCATACTCCTCTTTGTGGGCTTGGAACCACTCCCGATTATTGTTTTCTCTCAGTCGAGTCAAATAAGTCAATATATCTTTCATATTCTTTAGCATTATATCGGTTCTATATCGAGTAATTACACTTCTTATTTGTGAAGCAAATATAGATTTTTTTGTTCGTTCTGTCACGTAAAAACGCATTTTATGCTCCCCCGTGGCAAAAAACAAGCGCAATAATACCCGCTATGTTTCCATTTTTTACTAACTTGCCACGATTTTGTAAAAAGCAATACACAAAAACAGAATAAAAATAAGATGGAAACAAACGAAAAACAACCTGTCGACTTGCCCGAAAACGCGTTTCGGGAGTTGAAACCGGGTGAAGAATACCGTCCTATTCTCTCGCCCGACAAAGTCTATCCCGAGGCGAATGCCTGGTCGGTGACCTGGGGTATCGTCATGGCGATTATCTTCTCGGCCGCCGCTGCTTATCTGGGATTGCGGGTAGGACAAGTGTTCGAGGCCGCCATACCTATCGCCATCATTGCCGTAGGTCTGTCGGGAGCCGCCAAGCGCAAGAATGCCCTGGGCGAAAATGTGATTATCCAATCGATCGGAGCCTGCTCGGGCGTCATCGTGGCCGGTGCTATCTTCACCCTGCCTGCCCTCTATATCCTGCAGGCCAAGTATCCCGAACTGACCGTCAACTTCATGGAGGTATTCCTCAGCTCGCTGCTGGGTGGTATCCTGGGTATCCTGTTCCTGATACCTTTCCGTAAATATTTTGTATCCGACATGCACGGCAAATACCCCTTCCCCGAAGCTACGGCTACGGCTCAGGTACTCGTGTCGGGCGAGAAGGGCGGCAGTCAGGCCAAACCCCTGATTCTGGCCGGTCTCGTGGGCGGTATCTACGACTTCTGCCTCTCGACCTTCGGCTGGTGGAGCGATGTGCTCACGACCCGTGTAATACCCTGGGGCACCGAGTTGGCCAACAACGTGAAGATGGTGTTCAAGGTCAATACCGGCGCCGCCGTGTTGGGCCTCGGCTACATCGTGGGTTTGAAATACAGCCTCATTATCTGCTCGGGCTCTCTCTTCGTGTGGTTCATCATTATCCCGCTGCTGGGCAGTGTGCCCGGCAGTGAACTGGCTGCCGCTGCTCCCGAAGAGATTTTCACCAACTACGGCCGCTACATCGGTATCGGCGGTATCGCCATGGCCGGTGTTATCGGCATTATCCGTTCGTGGGGCATCATCAAAGGTGCGCTGGGACTGGCCACGAAAGAGTTTTCGAGCAAGAAGGATAGCGACGACAACAAGGCACCGCGCACCCAGCGCGACCTCTCGATGAAATTCATCGTCGGGGCCATCGTCATAGCGCTGATTGTGACCTTCCTCTTCTTCTACCTGGGTGTCATCAACAACCTGCTGCAAGCCGTCGTTGCCTTTGTCGTGGTAGCCGGCATCGCCTTCCTCTTCACCACGGTAGCCGCCAATGCCATCGCTATCGTAGGTACCAACCCGGTTTCGGGCATGACGCTGATGACCCTGATTCTGGCCTCGGTTATTCTCGTGGCCGTAGGCCTGAAAGGTACCAGCGGAATGGTAGCCGCCCTCGTGATTGGCGGTGTGGTTTGTACGGCTCTCTCGATGGCCGGTGGCTTCGTGACCGACTTGAAAATCGGTTACTGGATAGGTTCTACGCCCCGCAAGCAGGAGTCTTGGAAATTCCTCGGTACCTTGGTTTCGGCTGCTACCGTAGGCGGTGTGATTCTGCTGCTGAACAAGGCTTACGGATTCTCGGGCGAAGATGCTCTCGTAGCTCCTCAGGCCAATGCCATGGCCGCCGTTATCGAACCCCTGATGATGGGACAAGGTGCCCCCTGGCTGCTCTACGGGATCGGTGCCATTCTGGCCGTGATACTTACCTGGCTGGGCGTTCCTGCCTTGGCTTTTGCCCTGGGTATGTTCATCCCCATCGAGTTGAATACCCCGCTGGTAGTCGGTGGTCTTATCAGCTGGTATGTGGGTAGCCGCTCGAAAGATGCTGCTCTCAACAAAGCTCGTGTAGACCGCGGTACCTTGCTTGCCTCGGGATTCATTGCCGGTGGTGCCCTGATGGGTGTAGTCAGCACCGGATTGAGCCTGACCAGCTTCAAATATCAACACACGTTGAGCGAAAGCACGATGCAGATTGCCGGATTGGTGATGTATCTGTTGCTGATTGCCTTCCTCACGGCGATGAGTATGAGAGCTAAAAAGACGAACTAAAACAGGTTCGAACCCATAAACGAAGAGCGGGGTTGAAATGTACAAGTTTCAACCCCGCTCTCGTTTTATTACTTATTATACTATCGACATAACTTACCTGCTCTCGACCACCAGCCCGTCGTAGGCAAAGTGAACATGAGGCGGCAACTCCTTTTCGACATCGGCCGTGAGCCCCATGTGGTGACTCATGTGCACCAGATAGGCTTCGCGCGGCTTCACCCGCTCGATTACCCGCAACGCCTCGGCCAAGGTCTGGTGCGAGAGGTGCGGCTGTTTGCGCAGCGCGTTGATGACCAGTACATCTACCTGCTTCATCTTTTCGTATTCCGTCTCGGGAATCGTGAGGGCATCGGTAATGTAGACCAGGTCGTCTATGCGGTAGCCCAGAATAGGCAACTTGTAATGCATCACCCGTATGGGAGTAATCTCGATTCCCTTGATCGAGAAGGGCTCGACGCCTATCTCCTGCAACATGATGTTGGGCACTCCGGGATAAAGGTGGTCGCCAAAGCAGTACGGTAACCGCGTGCGAATGCCCTCGGCCACCGGGTGCTCCAGATAGATGGGCAACGTGTGCGAACCGCCGAAGGGGCGCAGATCGTCGATACCGCCCGTGTGGTCGTAGTGAATGTGTGTAATGAGTACCGCATCGATTCGCCCCAGATGTGCACGGAGCATCTGCTGCCTGAAGTCGGGACCGCAGTCGATGAGTATGTTTTTACCGCCTACCGTAACGACGGCCGAAGTTCTCAGCCGGTTATCGTGTGGGTCTTTCGACGTACAAACCGGACAGGTACAACCGATTTGCGGTATTCCGGTCGAAGTGCCTGTCCCCAAAAATGTGATCTGCATCATATCTATTTATCCAATATAATTCACTTCGGGATTGATGGTAATGCCATAGGTCTCCTGTACCGACCGTCTTATTTTCTCGGCCAGTCTCACCACGTCGTCCGGGCGGGCATTGTGTTTGTTGATGAGCACCAGGCACTGCTTTTCATACACGGCAGCGCCGCCCTCCTCCTTGCCCTTCCAGCCGCAACGGTCAATGAGCCAGCCGGCAGGCACCTTCACATGCGCCTCGTCTACGGCATAGTGCGGCATATCGGGGAATCGTACTTTCAGCTGTTCGTACTGCTCGACCGGGATGACCGGGTTCATAAAGAAACTGCCGGCACTGCCGTATTCGTCGGGCTCGGGTAACTTGGAGCGACGGATGTCGATTACCGCCCGGCGTACATCGGCGATGGTGATGTGGTCGCCGGATAGCGAACTGCGCAGATTGCCGTAATCGAGATGCAGTTGCGGATGCTTCTGCAACCGATAGGTCACCGCCGTAACGATATATTTCCCCTTCAAGGCGTGTTTGAAGATACTGCTGCGGTAGCCATACTCGCACTCGGCATTCTGGAATACCCGAGGCTGCCCGGTAGCGATTTCGATGGTCTCGACCTCGGCGATAATATCCTTTACCTCCACGCCATAGGCCCCGATGTTCTGCACGGCACTGGCCCCTACCTCGCCCGGGATATACGACAGATTCTCGGCTCCACCCCACCCTTGGGCTACACAATGGGCCACGAAGTCGTCCCACACGACACCTGCACCCACCTTGATGAAGACCTCCGAGTCGGTCTCGCTCAGCAGTTCGACCGTGCGGATGGCCGAGTGCAGCAGCACCCCGTTGTAGTGCTCGTGAACAAACAGCAGATTGCTCCCCCCGCCCATCGGCAGGAAGGGGTGATGCTGCAACAAATCGGAGTGCAGCAACGAGACCAGGTCGTCTACCCGGTCGTATTCGACAAACCAACGGGCATACACCGGCATACGGAAGGTATGCAAGGCCTGTATAAAATAGTTTTCTTCGATTCGTATCATACTATAATCTATATTCGGTCAGCAAGCCATCGACAAAAAAGAGATAGGCCCCCGAGTTATATATCCATTGTTCTCTCAATCCGCTGTAAGTGGGTATCTTCTTCACCTCGTCGGGGTTGCCCAGCGACAGCTTGCACTCGGCCTTGGTCATGCCGGCCTTTACCCGGCTCAAGGTGATTTGCTCCCAAGCCTCGTCTTGTATCTCCTTGTATTGCAACCGGGGATTCTCGAAGGAGAAGAGCCGGTCGAACGTAATGTATTGCGAGCGTGCCGAAGTCAACAGCGACATGAATACCCCGGCCTCGTTGCCTTTGTCGTCCTTGAACCACACCTCGACCGGCAGCACGTTGTTGCCCGGGCGGATGTCGAGCACCTCGACCGGTATCAGCTTGCGGCCGTCTATCGCATCGCCGTTGCGGTCGTACCACATGGGGGTCTTGATATAGAGGGTGCGCCCTTTCAACAACGAGCGGGCCATGTTCAGGTCGTCGAGGTCGATAAAGGGCGGTATCAGCGGCGTGTATTTCATTCGTGCGATTTCGGCCCGAGTCTTGTCGGTATCGTAGCGGAATTTGTACCCTTCGCACTCAAACAGGAGCACCACCTTCTTCTCCCCACCGAAAGGGCTCTCTTCGACACTCCCCGTGTAAGTGAAGATTTTACCTTTCAGCGATACGCTGTCGGGGAAGGTAGGTCGCTCGGCCTGAAAGACAAACGAAAGTTTTTCGTCGGTATAGTAAAACGCCTTCCCCACGCGCCACGAGTCGCACCCCTGCGGTACGAAATACGATTCGATAAAGGCATCTTCGGGGCTCTGTTTCTCGGCCCGATTCTCTTCGGGCAAGGTGATTTTACCGGTACTCTCGACCCCCGTAAAGCACGAAGTCATCGACAGCAGGCTTAATATCGTTATATAAATCAGATTTATCCTCATATTTCATTTCTCTTATTCCGCCTTGCTCCATCGCAAGGCGAGATACATCAGATTTCATAGCTGTGCATGAGCAAAGATACGAAGAAACTGCCAATGTAAAGAAGAAAGATTTATGAAATTCTCTCTTCACAACCAATAAACGAAGATTATTTTTTGTACTTTTGCCCACGTATGAAAACCGTCACTCCCATTTTGATTCGCCGTGTGCGATTCCGCCGATGGAACCGCCACAGCTATTCGACCTTTTGCAGCATAGGCCGCTGCATCAACATCGGGAGTGTGCGCAAGGAGATAGCCGACCAGTCGCTCAAGAAGGGACTAGTCTCACTCGATGCTTGCAACCGGAAAGATACCGTATGGACCGAACACGATGAGGGTCTGCCCGACGACTCCTCGCCCGAGTTGTCCGAACTGCAACCCCAGGCCATGGAGGCCCTGGCTCTTCGTTCGGTGTCGCCCCTTGCGGTCGATGCCCCTGCCCGGTCTGTATCTGCTTCTATGGTATATACTCGATTCCGACATAACGGTCCGACGACCGCCTTATGCCGGATTTTCTATTTTTGTCACCCCTTAAAATCGTATGCTTATGGACAATTTTGATGCCGAACATTTGTGGCACCCCTATACCTCGACCATCAATCCGCTGCCTTGTTATCCGGTAAAACGGGCCGAGGGGGTTTATATCGAACTCGAAACCGGCGAGCGGCTCATTGACGGTATGTCGTCGTGGTGGGCTGCCGTCCACGGATACAACAACCCGGTATTGAACCAGGCGGCCGAAGAGCAACTCAAGGCCATGTCGCACGTGATGTTCGGCGGGCTTACCCACCGCCCGGCCATCGAGTTGGGCAAACTGCTCCTGCAGATCGTACCCTCGACCATGCAACACATCTTCTACTGCGACTCGGGGTCGGTATCGGTCGAAGTGGCTCTGAAAATGGCGGTACAATACTGGTACTCGCGCGGCGAATCGAAAAAGTGCAATTTCATCACCATACGGTCAGGATACCACGGCGACACGTGGAATGCCATGTCGGTATGCGACCCGGTGACGGGCATGCACTCCATCTTCGGCAGCGCACTGCCGGTGCGCTATTTCGTGCCCTCCCCCTCCTGCCGATACGACGGTGAGTGGGACCCCGCCTGCATCGAACCCCTCAAAGAGGCTATCGAAGCCCATCACGACGAACTGGCCGCCCTTATCCTCGAACCCATCGTGCAAGGGGCCGGCGGCATGTGGTTCTATCACCCCCAATACCTGCGCGAGGCCCGTGCCTTGTGCGACCGCTATGGCCTGCTGCTTATCTTCGACGAGATTGCCACCGGATTCGGCCGCACCGGCAAACTCTTTGCCTGGGAACATGCCGGCGTTACCCCCGACATCATGTGCATAGGCAAGGCACTCACCGGCGGCTACCTGACCATGGCGGCTACCCTCACCACACACGAGGTGGCCGACACCATATCGCGCGGCACACCAGGCGTATTCATGCACGGTCCTACCTTCATGGGCAACCCGCTGGCTTGTGCTATTGCCCGGGCTTCGGTCTCGCTGCTGCTCTCGTCGGGCTGGCAGGAGAAAGTGGCTGCCATCGAGGCCCAGTTGATACGCGAACTGGCCCCTGCCGCCACCCTGCCCCAGATGGCCGATGTGCGCGTATTGGGAGCCATCGGTGTCATCGAGACGAAGAAGCCGGTCGACATGGCCTCCATTCAACGGCAGTTTGTCGAGCACCGGGTGTGGGTACGACCTTTCGGCAAGCTGGTCTACATCATGCCTCCGTTTATCATCACGAGCGAACAGCTCACCTTCCTCACCTCGGCTCTGGTCGATGTGGTTAAAAATCTGGAATCATGATGGATAGCTACGCTTCTCAACTCGATGCGCTGGCCCGGAAAGGGAACTTGCGCAAACTGCCCGAGATGGAGCCGCAAGGGCTCTATCTGGTGCGCGACGGGCAGGAAATGCTGAACCTCTCGTCGAACGACTATCTGGGATTGGCCGACAACGTGGCGCTGAAGAGCGAATTTCTGCAAACACTCGACCCGCTGGAATGCCGCTTCTCCTCCACCTCGTCGCGCCTGCTCACGGGCAACTATCCCGTATACACCCGGCTCGAGGAGCGGCTGGCCCAACTTTACGGGGCCGAGAGCGCCCTCGTCTTCAACAGCGGCTACCACGCCAACAGCGGCATCCTGCCGGCCGTGACCGACAGCCGGTCGCTCATCCTGGCCGACAAGCTGGTCCATGCGAGTATCGTCGACGGCATCGGTCTCTCCAAGGCCCGCTGCATACGCTACCGTCACAACAACTACAAACAGCTGGAGCGGCTGGTGGCCGAGAATGCCGGGGAGTACGACCGCCTGTTTGTCGTTACTGAAAGTATCTTCAGCATGGATGGCGACGAGAGTGACCTGCCTCGGCTCGTGGCGTTGAAACACCGCTACCCCAACCTCTATCTCTACCTCGACGAGGCGCATGCCTTCGGGGTGCGCGGCCCGCACGGACTGGGTTGTGCCGAAGAGCACGGGGTTATCGGCGACATCGACTTTCTGGTAGGTACATTCGGCAAGGCCGCCGCCTCGGTAGGAGCCTTTGTCATCTGCTCCGAAGAGATGAAGCAGTACCTGGTCAACACCATGCGTACTCTTATTTTCACCACGGCACTCCCCCCAATCAACCTCGAGTGGACCCTCTTTATTGTCAACAAGATATGCGACATGACGGAGCGTCGGGAGCACTTGGCCCGGATAGGCCGCCGCGTGCGCGAAGTACTCAACCCGTTGAACGGCGGCATCCTCAGCAGCAGCCACATCATACCCTATGTACTGGGCGAATCGGAACGGGCCGTCGACGTGGCCCTGCGGCTGCAACGCGAAGGGTTTTACCTGCTGCCGGTGCGTCCGCCCACGGTTCCCGCGGGCACGTCGCGCCTGCGCATTTCACTCACCGCCGAGTGTAGCGAAGCCGACATCGAGCGGCTTGTCTCGACCATACAACAGATACAATCGAGCCTATGATACAGCATTTCATTTCACGCCGAGGCAGCGACGACCTGATTCTCTTCTTTGCCGGCTGGGGCATGGATACCCGCCCTTTTGCCGAACTCGAGCACATCGGGTGCGACTGCTGCATCTGCTACGACTATACGACGCTCGACTTCGACACGAGCCTGCTTGCCGGATACAAAAATATCGAGCTCTATGCCTGGTCGTTCGGGGTATGGGCCGCCTCGGTGGTCTTGCCCGATACGGACCTGCCCATCCGGCATGCAACGGCCATCAACGGCACCCCCTGCGGCATCGACCCGGAGCGGGGCATATCGCCCGAGATATTCCAGGCTACCCTCGACCACCTCGATGCCGCAAGCCTGAACAAGTTTTACCGCCGCATGTGCAACGACCGCGACTCCCTGAGCCGCTTCCTCGAGGTGCTCCCCGACCGCAGCATCGACAGTCTGCGCAGCGAACTGATGGCTATCAGTAGCGGTATAGCCCGGCATCCGGCCCCCCGATTCCACTGGGACCGGGCCATCGTCGGGACCAAAGACCGTATATTCCCGCCCGAGAACCAGTTGAAGTCCTGGAAGGAAAACACCCCGGTCACAACTGTCGAAGCGGCTCACTACCTGCCATTCCGCCCTATCGTGCTCGAACACCGATTCGACAAGGCGGTTATCCGGAGCCGGTTCGAAAGCGCCGCCTCTACCTACGAGCAAGAGGGACTTATCCAAGATCGGATAGCCCGCCGCTTGAACGAGATGGTGCCCGACCAACCGGCCGACGAATGCCGTCGCATTCTGGAAATCGGGTGCGGCACCGGCAAACTGACCCGCCTGCTGGTCGAGCGCTTTCCGCAGGCCCGGTTCACGCTGAACGACCTCTCGCCCGAGATGAAACGCCATGTCGAAGGGCTCCCCTTCGAACAGCTCGATTTCGTAGCCGGCGATGCCGAGCGAATCGACTTCGCAGGACCATACGACCTGATAGTATCGGCCTCGACCATCCAATGGTTTACCGATTTGGAGAGCTTCCTGAAACGCATTTCGGCCCGTCTCTCCGACTCGGGAACGATTGCTTTCAGCTCGTTTGTCGCCGGCAACTTGCCCGAGATTCGCACCCTGGCCTCCGTCGAGATGCCCTATTGGGAATACGACGACCTGCAACGGCTCTTCGGTCGCTACTTCCAACTCGACACCTTCGAACGCGAGAGCTACACGCTGCGTTTCGATACTCCGGTCGACCTGCTGCGCCACCTGCGCAATACCGGTGTAACGGGGACTCCGGGCAACCGACACAAAGGATTCAACTTTATCAAACGCTATCGCGAGACATTCGGCGAGGCTCACTCGTGCACGCTCACCTATTGTCCCGTCTATATCATTGCACACAAAAAGAGATAACTATGAAAGGAACTTTTTTCATTACCGGCATCGATACCAACATCGGTAAAAGCTATGCCACCGGCTGGCTGGCCCGCGAATGGAACCGCCAGGGCATCAAGACCATAACCCAAAAGATGATTCAGACCGGCAACGTGGGCCACTCCGAAGACATAGACCTGCACCGCGAAATCATGGGCATACCCATGACCGAGGAGGATAGGCAGCACATCACCTTCCCCATCGTCTACTCCTACCCGGCCTCACCGCATCTGGCTGCCGAGATAGACTACCAGACAATCCCCATCGACCGGATCGGCGAGTCGACTCGCATCCTGCGCGACCGCTACGACGTGGTTCTGCTCGAGGGTGCCGGCGGTCTCATGGTCCCCATTACCCGCGACTACCTCACCATCGACTATGTGGCCGACCAACATCTGCCGGTTATTCTGGTCACGTCGGGCCGGCTGGGCAGCATCAACCACACGTTGCTCTCTATCGAGGCTCTGGAGAAGCGGGCGATTCCCCTCTACGGACTCGTATACAATACCTACCCCAAAGCCGACGAACTGATCGATGCCGACACCGAGGCGTACCTCCGGGACTATCTGGAGAAACATCACCCCGAGAGCCGGTTCTGGGTATTACCGCAGATTGATCTGACCCGCTAAATTCGACAAAAAGGTAACGGGCTATACATTTTGCAGGACAAAAAGACAGGATTTTTAAGATTTCTTGTTACCTTTGGAGGAGATAAGATGCGGTTTGGTATAAAAATCAAATGAACTTGTTTTTTTACTTTCGACGTTTGCATCTTTATCATACAATTTGTATCGTGCTAATTACCTTGAAATTCGACTTTATGCTCAGAACTCTATTCAAAACAATCTGCTGTGTGCTGCTCATTCTTCCCGCTATGGCGCAAGCTCAAACCGATTTTGTAAAAACAGCTATCGACGAGACGAAACGGCAATATGCCCCCGACTCACGTACCGCAATCTTTGCCGTAGAGGGCGAACTGCTGAACGACTCGCTGTGTGTACTGAAAGGCCGCTGCAACAACCGGCTGGCTGTCGAAGCCCTGCTGCACCGGCTCGATTCGGCAGGCATCGCCTGTGTCGACGGTATCAAGATGCTGCCCGATAAGAATCTGGGCTCGCTCACCCGCGGACTTGTCACCGTGTGCTGTGCCAGCCTGAGAGGTGGCCCCCGGCATGCGGCCGAGATGATGACCCAGGCCATCATGGGCACTCCGCTTCTCGTCCTGGAACGCGACAAGGCCTGGCTTCTGGTACAGACCCCCGACCACTACATTAGTTGGGTACCGGCCAACTCGGTAACCCTGCAGGACGAAGCCGGCTGGAAGGCCTGGCGAGAGTCTGCCCGGTATGTCTACACCGGCTACCAGGGCTTTGTGTATGATGCGCCCGACCGCAACGCCGGCATCGTGTCGGACATCGTGGCCGGTGCCATTCTGCAAGCCGACGGGAAAGCCCGCAAGGGGTTCGTTCCCGTTCGCTTCCCCGACGGCCGCAAAGGTTTCCTGAAGAGCGACGAGTGCTGCGACCTGGCCCAATGGGCTGCACGTCCCCTCGACATGAAGGTGGTGGTGCGGACGGCCCGGCAGATGATGGGCTCGACCTATCTCTGGGGCGGGACTTCGGTCAAAGGGGCCGACTGCTCGGGCTTCGTCAAGACCGCCTACTTCTGCAGTGGTGTGATTCTCTCGCGCGACGCTTCGCAGCAGGCACTTACCGGCGACATCATCCCGGCCGACCAATGGCAATCGTGCCAGACGGGCGACCTGCTCTTCTTCGGCGATGAGCGGGGCCGTGTAGACCATGTGGCTCTCTATTTGAACGACGGCGAGTACATCCACTGCTCGGGACAGGTAAAGCTCAACAACCTCGACCCGGCGGCGCCCGATTACCGGGAATCGAATTTCGTGAGCATCAGTCGTATGAAAACCAAAATAGGAACACCCGGAATCACGGCCGTAAAGGCTCACCCGTGGTATTTCGACCAAAAATAATCGTGACGATGGACCGACGGAATTTTTTACTGAAAAGTGCCATGGGCACTCTGGGGTTGAGCCTGGCGCCTACCCTTTTCAGCGGTTGCGGCAGCTCCGCACCCCAAGCGACCGGACGCGACCGGCTGGAACTTTCGTTCAAGCCCTATGACTTGAAGTTGAAACACGCCTTCAACCTGGCCAAGAACTCGCGCACGCATACCCCCGACGTGCAGGTGCAACTGCGCTATGGCAACTACATCGGTTACGGCGAGGCCTCCATGCCGCCCTATCTGGGCGAGACGCAAGAGTCGGTATGCCGGTTTCTCGGACAGCTCGATCTGTCGCAATTTACCGACCCCTTCCGTATCGAAGAGATTCTCGACTATGTCGACTCGGTAGCCCCCGACAACCGGGCGGCCAAAGCCTCGGTCGATATTGCCCTGCACGACCTGCTGGGAAAAATCATGGGGCAACCCTGGTATAAAATCTGGGGGCTCTCGCCCGAGAAGGCCCCGGCCACCTCGTTTACCATCGGCATCGATACCGAAGAGGTGGTGCGGCAGAAGTTGAAAGAGGCCGCCCCCTACCGCATCCTGAAGATAAAGATGGGGCTCGACAACGACAAGGAGTTGGTGCGCATCATTCGCTCCGAGACCGACCGGCCCATCTGCGTCGATGCCAACCAGGGGTGGAGCTCCAAGGAGTATGCCCTCGAGATGGTCGAGTGGCTCAAGGAGCAGAACTGCCTGTTTGTGGAGCAACCCATGCCCAAAGAGATGATCGACGAGCAGGCCTGGCTGCACGAGCGTGCCTCGCTACCCCTCATTGCCGACGAGTTCCTGCAACGTCTGCCCGATGTGCGCCGGGCCTACGGCCTCTACGACGGCATCAACATCAAGCTGATGAAGAGCACGGGCATGCGCGAAGCCTACCAGATGGCCATATTGGCCCGAGCCCTCGACATGAAGGTAATGGTGGGCTGCATGACCGAAACCTCGTGTGCCGTGTCGGCCGCCGCGCAGCTGTCGCCGATGGTCGACTGGGCCGACCTCGACGGGAACCTGCTCATATCGAACGACCTCTTCGACGGCATGAAGATTGTCGACGGCATGATTTCGCTTCCCGACCGTCCCGGTATCGGCGTCGTTCCCCTCTAAGGGGCTATGAACCTATCGAGCTGCACCCTTCACGATGCAGCTTTTTTTAGGCTTTGTACATTCTGTAAAACGTATAATTCAAATTTTTCCATGTCATTCTCCACACCCTCCGAAATCGTTGCCCAAGTCGAACGGGTATCACTCAGTAAAGTAACCCTCTCTACCCCGCGCACTCTCGTCGCCGCCATGCTGGCCGGCATCTACATTGCCATGGGCGGCCTGCTGTCGCTGCTCATTGGCTACGGCTTTCCCGAGTGGACCGCCGGCAATCCGGGACTGCAACGCCTCCTCTCGGGCTGCATGTTCCCCCTGGGCCTCATTCTGGTGGTATTGGCCGGGGCCGAACTCTTCACCGGCAACAATGCCGTGTTAATTCCGGGACTGATGAACCGGAAATACGGCATCGCCCCCGTGTTGCGCAACTGGGTGCTGGTCTATGTCGGCAATTTCATCGGGGCCCTTTTCTTCGTCTACGTAATGATTTGGTGTGCCGGCATTGTCGATGCCGACCCGTGGAAGAGCGCTATCGTGCAGATAGCCCAGACCAAGACGAGCCTGCCGTGGGGTGTGGTATTCGTCAAGGGCATCGGGGCCAACTGGCTGGTATGTCTGGCTGTCTGGCTGGGATTCAGCGCCCACTCTACCGCCGGGAAGATGATGGGTCTCTGGTTCCCCGTGATGTGTTTCGTGGCCATCGGTTACGAGCACAGCATCGCCAACATGTTTTTCATTCCGCTGGGCATGTTGCAGGGGGCCTCGGTCACTTGGGGGCAATTCCTGCTCGACAATCTCGTACCGGCCACACTCGGCAATATCGTGGGTGGCGCCCTCTTCGTCGGGTGCGTCTATACCTACCTCTATCTCTCCCGCAAATAACCCGTTCACAAACCCACCATACCAATCGA
>NZ_JANRHM010000104.1:0-209 GCF_024733785.1 Barnesiella sp. ET7 | reverse complement strand
AGTACAGCTCGTCCGGCGGGAAGTCAACGAAATTGCTCAGGCTGCCTGATGTTCGAGGTGAGTGAGAAACGGCCCTTTCACTGGAGTATTGGCTCCAGTTGGGTCCAAAAATGAAAAAAGGGGCTCCGAAACGGAGCCGAAAATATAAAAAGATGAGTTCGATCGGAAAAATTACCGGGACAGTCTGCCGATTGACTCATAATGACGGA
>NZ_JANRHM010000103.1:0-212 GCF_024733785.1 Barnesiella sp. ET7 | reverse complement strand
AGACGCTCTATGTGGGTTATAATCTGTCCTGTATGTACCAATAATGCCTGAATATCATTATCCCGTTCCTTCAATGCCTTGCGGTATGCAAGGAGTGTGTTCTCCATTGAGAGCATCTCCCACATCGGCATCATACGATGTACGACATTACGCATGGACTCCACCTTCTCTGTTGTCATCGCAATCTTCAAATCCGTCATATCCTTCTCACA
>NZ_JANRHM010000102.1:0-229 GCF_024733785.1 Barnesiella sp. ET7 | reverse complement strand
TGAGATGATGGAAGAGACTCCTGCACCTGCTCCACAAGTGGCACAACCGCAGAATGTGGCACCGCAATCTGCACAGCAGACTATCCAGCCGCAGGCAGTACCACGACAGATGCCGCCACAGTCACAACAGACGGTAATGCGTCCCGTGCAACAGCCGATACAGCGACCTGTTCAGCAACCTCCACAGCCTCAGTATGGCGGGCAGCCTATGTTCACCGTGCCACAAGGT
>NZ_JANRHM010000101.1:0-229 GCF_024733785.1 Barnesiella sp. ET7 | reverse complement strand
CGGGATGATGGAAGAGACTCCTGCACCGGCTCCACAAGTGGCACAACCGCAGAATGTGGCACCGCAACCTGCACAGCAGCCTATCCAGCCGCAGGCAGCACCACGACAGATGCCGCCACAGCCACAACAGACTGTAATGCGTCCCGTGCAGCAGCCGATACAGCGACCTGTTCAGCAACCTCCACAGCCTCAGTATGGCGGGCAGCCTATGTTCACCGTGCCACAAGGC
>NZ_JANRHM010000100.1:0-230 GCF_024733785.1 Barnesiella sp. ET7 | reverse complement strand
AATAGAGATGTGAACGCTATGCTTTATAGGTTGTTTGATATTAACGAAACAAGCCAACAATATATACAAGAAATTTTAGCTTTGAAGAAATTATAGGTAAGTTACTACAAATTCTACTTCAAATGCATTATAATACAATATGCCAAAACCTAATTAAGTAAAATGATACAAGGAAAATCAGAATATAACATAGTTTGTGAGTCTTAAACTTCTAAGTATCTGAAAAAAGG
>NZ_JANRHM010000010.1:0-108885 GCF_024733785.1 Barnesiella sp. ET7 | reverse complement strand
TTGATTTCATAGGGCCCCATCCGCTTTTGACGTCGATTCATTCCGTCCCCTGGGGCTCCTCCGCCCCACCTTTTGCCGGAGCTTTAAAAAAGAATGAGCGACCGACTTGAAAGTCAATCGCTCGTCTTTCGGTGATCCGCCTGGGGCTCGAACCCAGGACCCCAACATTAAAAGTGTTGTGCTCTACCAGCTGAGCTAGCGAATCTAACCTTGGTGCTTTTTGTAAAAGCGATGCAAAGGTAAGGCTAATTTTTGATTCTACAAAACGATACCTCCGCAAATTTATGTTAAAGAACAGTTTTTTTACTCTTTCTCAGGCTTCACCTCTTCATCCGGGGCCGACGAACCAGCCGACGCCTCGGGCGGAGTTTCCGGCTCGTCACCTATCACATAGCGCTCGTAATACGACAGGAACAACGTGGTGAGCGGCAGGGCGATAATCATGCCCACAAAGCCGAGCAGCGTGCCCCAAATCGAGAGTGAGAGCAAGATGATGGCGGGGTTCAGCCCCGTAACCTTACCCATCACCCGGGGCACGATGAATATGTCCTCAATCAGTTGCACCACGATAAAGACCAGAATACAGGCCCCGAAGAGCAACCAGAAGTTGGTGCCGGTCTCCGATGCCGAAACCAGACACAACAGGATGGTGGGGATGAAGCCGACAAGCTGCAGATAAGGGACCATGTTGAGCAACCCGATGAAGAGCCCCAGCACGATAGCCATGGGCAACCCCACAATGAGGAAGCCGATGCAGAAGAGGATACCCACCAGCCCGGCCACGACGGCCTGACCGCGGAAGTAGCGGTTCATGCTCACCTCGATGTCGTTGACAATCGAGACCACCGTAGGGCGGTACTTCTGCGGAATCATCCGTTGGAACCCGACCAATATCTTGTCGTAGTCGAGCAGAATAAAGACAATGTAGAGCAGCACGATGAGCCAGCTGACGATGTTGATAATCTCGCCCACCGAACCGGTGATGAATCCCCAGGCCCCCGAGAAACTATCCTCGATAATCGAGAGCCACTGCTCCCGGCTGAGCAGGCTCGACAACTGGCTGAAGTCGATATTTTGCTGGATGAAGTCGTGCACCTCCTGCGGCACGAAGGGGATGCTCGACGAGTTGTAGACGTAGTCGCTCAACAGCTTGCGCATGACGCCTATCTCGTCGATAACCGACGGCAGCACCAGCACACACAGCAGCGCAAAGGTAATAATCACCTCGACAAAGGTGAGTGTAATGGCCAGCACGCGCCCCTTCAGCTTGAAGACCCGTTTGTTATACTCGACCAGCGGGTTGAGCATATAGGCCACAATCCAGGCCACGAGAAAAGGGAGCAACGCCCCGCGGAGGATATAGATGAGGTAGAACAACCCCACGACAAAAACGGCTCCGAACAAAATACGGACGACCCGGTCGAAGGTGTATGGCTGGCGTTCGGTCATGGCTACTCTATTTTTGTGTATCAATATTTTTATCTAACAATCTCGGAGCGGTTGCGGTTTACCCTTCGTGATGTTTCTCTTTACGCTCCTGTATCTCTTGCAGGTAGCAACGGCGGCACAAGGGCTGGTACTCGTTCTTCTCGCCCAGGAGCACCCGCTTGTCGTTATCAACCAACCGATAGGAGTAGTTGGCCAGATGGCCGCACTTCACACAGATGGCGTGCACCTTGTACACATCGTCGGCGATGGCCAGCAGGGCCGGCATGGGGCCGAAGGGTACCCGGCGGAAATCCATGTCGAGACCGGCCACAATCACCCGTGTGCCGTTGTTGGCCAGTTCGGAGCAGACCTCGACGATGCCGTCGTCGAAAAACTGGGCCTCGTCGATGCCCACCACATCGACCCCCGAAGCCATGAGCAGAATGCTGTGCGAATTGTCTACCGGGGTCGAGAGTATCGAGGTGCTGTCGTGCGAAACGATATTCTCTTCGGAGTAGCGCACATCGATGGCGGGTTTGAATATCTCGACTTTCTGGCGGGCAATCTTCGCCCGTTTCAAGCGGCGTATCAGCTCTTCGGTCTTCCCCGAGAACATCGAGCCGCATATCACTTCGATGCTTCCGCGGCGGCTGGTCTCGTAGTTATTTTCGGTCAAAACCATAGTTGTCGTTCTCTTTTTTCTTTCTGTTTAAATGATGCAACAAAAGTAAAAAGATAGTTCGACTTTGCCAACCTTTGCCCCGGCTATTTATCTCAAAAGCAGCCGGCAAAATTTGGTCCTGAAAATCTCATCGCCTATCTTTGTAAAAATAATACTCATACATTACCAAGACATTATGCAACGAATCTTCCTGTCAGGACTACTCTCGCTATTCATGCTCCTGCATACGCCCGCACGGGCCCAAAGCCTCGAATCGTTTCTGGCCGACCCGGCCTTTACGCCCGCCTCGATAGGCATCTGCATCACCGATGTGGCTACGGGTGAAACTCTCGTGTCGCACAACGACCGGCAAGCCATCATTCCCGCCTCGACCGTCAAGGTCATCACCTCGGCTACTGCCCTGCGGCTGCTGGGTGCCGACTACCGCACCTCGACCACCGTGGGATACACCGGACAAATCGACTCTGCGGGGACCCTGCACGGCACGCTGGTGATACGGGGCGGAGGCGACCCCTCGCTGGGTTCGGCCTACGGCAGCCGCCCGGCCGAAGAGTTTGTCGACCGGGTAATCGACGCCCTGCAAACGCATGGCATCCGGGCCATCGAGGGGACCATCGTGGTCGACAATTCGCTTTTCGACGGACCGGCCGTCTCGCCCAAGTGGATGCTCGAGGATCTCATCTGGTACTACGCCACCGGGTGCCACGCCTTCTCATACCGCGACAACCAGGTACGCGTCGAGGTGCGATACAACGGACACAACTACAAGACCGCCCGCATCACGCCGCCGCGCAGCATCGACCTCGACAGCCGGCTCCTGCCCGGCGACCGGGAAGAGGTATCGGTCACCCACATCGGCAACCGCTACACCCTCACCGGCA
The DNA here is from genome assembly GCF_024733785.1 of Barnesiella sp. ET7. NCBI lineage: Bacteria > Pseudomonadati > Bacteroidota > Bacteroidia > Bacteroidales > Barnesiellaceae > Barnesiella > Barnesiella sp. ET7. The sequence continues at coordinate 105,894 of NZ_JANRHM010000010.1, read as the reverse complement.
CCATTCCCCGTCAGTGGGCGCGCTATCGGCTCGACCTGGCCGTCGACCATCCCGACAGCCTGTTCCTGCGCGAATTGCACAAACAGTTGAAACAGGCCGGCATTGCCTGTACCGAAGCAAGCCAAACGACCGAGGGAGGACCCGAAACCCAACTGCTCGACTACCCCTCGGAGTCGCTCGCCCAACTGGCCCGCAGCCTCAACGTGCACAGCCTCAACCTCTATGCCGAGAGCCTGCTGCGGCACATCGCTCTCGCCTCAGCTCCCCGGGGCAGTGCCGAGAAAGGTCTCGAAACGATACGCAGCTACTGGCAACCCCTCGGGGCCGACTCGACCGAGCTCTTCCTCTACGACGGCTCGGGACTGGCCCGCAACAACCGGGTGTCGGCCCGCTATCTGACCCAGGTACTCGCCGCCACGGCCCGCGACCCGCAGGTAGGCGAAACCTTCGTGCAGTCGCTGCCCCTGGCCGGAAGCGAAGGCTCGGTAGCCTCGTTCATGCGCAACAGTCCCCTGCCCGGCGAACTGCGGCTGAAGAGCGGCACCATGAGCGATGTCCACGCCTATGCCGGCTACTACACCGCCCCCTCGGGCAAACGGTATACAATCGTGCTGATGTTCAACAACTATACCTGCACCCGCACCCAGTTGAAGGAGAAAATTGCCGCATGGCTCACCGCAACACTCTCTAAAAAAGAGTAACCGACCTCTAAATTTTTTCGGCTCTCGGCGTACATCTGTTATTTTTGTATATCTTTGTGGAAGATAGAAGGCCGTCAGGCACAGGCAAGTGTCGAAAACCGTGTTTCCCGTTTGCCGCTGCACTTGTCCCCCGCTATCCTTGAATAACCAAAATACCGAATTTATGTCACGAGACAGTCGCATCGCATATATCATCGGCCAACTGGGCGAACTGCGGGAGCTCCTGCTCGTCATCGAGCAGGCAGGCAATGCCGCTCCCGGTATCCTGCTGAAGCTGGCCCGGGAGAAAGCCGAGTCGATAGACCGTTCGACCCGCGAACTGAGGTCGCCCCAATTCTGGACCGAATTGCAGAACCACGAACCTTTTGCCGATACTGCCCCGGCCGACGAGGCAACCCCCTATACTCCGGAGAGCGGCGTAGAGCGTCCCGCTCACGAAGCGGAAGCCTCGGCGACCAACGAGGCTTTCGACGATCAGGAGGAGCCGTGGAACATACCGGTAAATCCGTCTGCCCCAACCTCCGAAGCAGAAGAACCGGCTGATACGTGGGCTGAAGGGAAGCACGAAACACCCATCGAGCCCACCCCCCTTCACGAGGCCGAAACAGCCGAAGAGGACAAGAACGAACCCGATACGGACGTCTTCCTCGAACCGGCCGACGAATCGCACGAATCGCATCAACCCCAACCCGAGCCAGAAACCCCGGCCGAGCCGGAACCTCAACCCGAGGAGCCGCTCTACCCCTGGGAGCAGTTGAGCGACGAGGAGCGGTCGGCTGCACAGGATGACAAACTCGTCGACTATGACGACGAAGAGACCGACGACTACGACGAGACCGACTACGAGGATACCCCCGCAGCCGACCTTCCTGCCGACGAGCCCTCCGCCCCGGTCACCCTCGAAGAGGTGCTGCAACGCCAGCACGCCAAGGAGCTGCGCAAGGCGCTGAGTCTGAACGACCGCTTCCGCTTCCGCCGCGAACTCTTCGGCAACAGCGACATCCGCATGAACGAAACCCTGGCCCTCATCGACGCCATGCACTCCTACGACGAGGCCGAGGACTACATACTCAACGACCTGAACTGGGACCTCGACAATCCCGAAGTGGCCGAGTTTATGAAAATCGTACAGAAACACTTTCTATAATCCTGCACCATGGCTAAGCTCTATGTAGTACCTACACCGGTAGGCAATCTCGAAGACATGACATTCCGGGCCATCGCCGTGCTGCGGGAGGTCGACTGCATTCTGGCCGAGGATACCCGCACCAGCGGCATCCTGCTCAAGCACTACGACATACACACCCGCATGCAGTCGCACCACAAGTTCAACGAACACCAGACCGTCGAAGGCATCGTGACGCGCATCGAAGGGGGCGAGACCATTGCCCTTATCTCCGACGCCGGTACACCGGCCATCTCCGACCCCGGCTTCCTGCTGGTGCGCGAGTGCCGCCGGCGGGGTATCCCCGTCGAGTGTCTGCCCGGTGCCACCGCCTTCGTGCCGGCCCTGGTAGCCTCGGGTCTGCCCAACGAGAAGTTCTGCTTCGAGGGCTTCCTCCCCCAGAAGAAGGGGCGGGCCACCCGGCTGGCCCAACTGGCCGACGAGCCCCGTACGATTATCTTCTACGAATCGCCCTTCCGCCTGCTCAAGACCCTGGTGCAGTTCAAGGATACCTTTGGCGGCGAACGCGAAGCCTCGGTGAGCCGCGAAATCTCCAAGATTCACGAAGAGACGGTGCGAGGCACCCTCGACGAACTCATCGCCCACTTTACCGAACACGAGCCCAAGGGCGAAATCGTCATCGTCGTGGCCGGTACCCCCGAAAAGCCCAAGGAGAAAAAGAGAGACAAATATCCCAAAAGCGATACACAACTATAATTTTAATTTAAAACCATTATGAAAAAGGCTATTACCGCTGCCATCGCAGCATCTGTATTGATGATCGGTTGTACCAACCAATCGACCGAAGTGAAAAGACTGCAGGCCGAAAACGATTCGTTACTCCAAGTCAACGCACAGACGACGGCCGACTTCAACGAAATGATTCAACTGATGAACGACGTAGAAGAGGGTTTCCGCCAAATCAAAGAGGCCGAAAATTATCTGGTTACTCAAAAAGATGCCAACGGAGAGGTTTCGCTTACGACTCGTGAACAAATCAAAAACGATATGACCCTGGTGGCCGAGACCTTGCAGAAGAACAAGGAGCGGCTCGACAAACTGCAAAAACAGCTCAACCAGAGCAAGAACCAGTCGGCTGCCCTGCAAAAGACCATTACCCGTCTGCAAGGCGAAATTGCCGAAAAGACCGAAATGATTACCTCGCTGCAGGAGTCGCTCGCCAAACGCGACGTGCGCATTGCCGAACTCGACGAAGCTGTCAACAACCTCACCGGTCAGGTAGAGAACCTCACCACCGAAAACCAGCAACAGAAAGAGGTGCTGATGACTCAAGACGAGGCCCTCAATACCGTATACTATGCCCTGGGGACCAACAAGGAACTGAAGGAGCAGAAGATTGTCGAGGGAGGCGGTCTCTTCTCGTCGAAGAAGGTGATGGAAGGTGAATACAACAAAGATTATTTCACCACGGCCGACATGCGCAAACTGCGCGACATCCCCTTCGACAGCAAGAAGGCCAAGCTGCTGACCAAGCACCCCGAAGGTACCTACGAAATGCAGAAGGACAACGAGGGCTACATCACGCTGGTCATCACCAATCCCGAGAGCTTCTGGAGCTTGAGCCGCTACCTGGTTGTCGAGCTCAACTGATTGCGATAGTCAACCCCATTCGAGACGAGACTGGAGGGCAACACCTCCGGCCTCGCCTCCTCATTTTTGCTCCTCGCCTGAACCACCGATGCCCCGCATGTTTCGTTATCTGTCCATCCTACTCCCGCTCCTGCTGCTTGCCTCGTGCGACAGCTTCTTCGAAAAGGAATCGCCCCTGCCCCATAATCCCGAGCGACCCGTGCTGCCCCCGGCGCGCGACCGCCGCTTTGTCGTCGACAGTATCCGATACTACTTCGACTATTGGAGCAGCAAGACCACCCAACTGGCCGACGAGACCTGTATCGTCATCATCTCAAACTCGCTCGACCAGGAATGGTACGATACACCCTCGCCCCCACAAGACCCGCTCTACAACTACTCCTACTTCTCCAGCGAAGACCCCGTGCTGGCCCAAATCTACACCGACACCCTGCGGGTGAGAACCCCCTGTTATGTCGATGACGACAACCACATCGTGCTGGGAGATTCGCTGTACAGCTTTCAGTCCTTCACGGCTGAGGTGACCTTGGCCGAAATAGACCGGACCATCGACGAGATATGTATCCCGCCTCACACCGAGACCTACGTCTACGGCCGGTACAGCATCAACTACTACAACATAGCCTACACCGCCTGGCTCACCGAGACGACCAGCAACACCCCCGTTACCATCGAGGGCATGTGGGAGGGCAGTATCGTCAACGACGACTTCACGACACGCACCGAGTCGCACCCGCTGTAACCCGTCGGCCGGCATAGCCGCAACCCGAGGGATAGAGACACGCCATAAACAAGAATCCCCGCAAAAGCCCTTTACAGAGCCTTGCGGGGATTGTTTGTATATCATCTCGTGGGACAGACATCCCGGTCTTCCCGAGGGACAAACGCACCAGAGTCAACCACTACTTTTCTTCGACATGCAGCGTGTGGCCCATGCGTTTCTCTTTGGTGAGCAGGTAGCGGCGGTTGTATTCGTTGGGAGTCACCTCGATAGGCACGTTCTCGACAATCTCCAGACCGTAAGCCTCGAGGCCGATACGCTTCACGGGATTGTTGGTCATCAGCCGTAACTTGTGCACACCTATGTCGCGCAGGATGCTGGCCCCCACGCCATAGTCACGCTCATCGGCCTGATGGCCCAGGCACAGATTGGCATCGACCGTATCCATACCCTCTTCCTGGAGCTTGTAAGCCTTCATCTTCTCCATCAGACCTATTCCACGGCCCTCCTGGTTCAGATAGATAATGGCGCCTTTACCCTCCTTTTCGATCTGCTGCATGGCCTTGTGAAGCTGCTCGCCACAGTCGCAACGCATCGACCCGAATATGTCGCCCGTGGCACAAGAGGAGTGTACCCGCACCAAAACGGGTTCGTCCTTCTCGAACGAGCCTTTAATCAAGGCAATGTGTTCGAGCCCGTTGCTCTTTTGGCGGAAGGGAATCAGGCGGAAGTGTCCGTACTCGGTAGGCATGTCTACCTCGACACCTCTCTCGATCAGCGACTCCTGTTTCAACCGATAGGCAATCAGGTCGCGAATGGCGATAATCTTGATGCCGAACTTCTGGGCCACCTGCGTCAACTGCGGCAAGCGGGCCATGGTACCGTCTTCGTTGAGAATCTCGATAAGGGCGGCAGCCGGATAGAGCCCGGCCAGGCGAGCCAAGTCGACGGCAGCCTCGGTATGACCGGCCCGTTTCAACACACCCTTGTCTTGCGCATAGAGGGGATTGATGTGACCGGGACGTCCGAAGGTCTCGGGAGTCGAAGCGGGGTCGGCCAAAGCCCGTATCGTAGCGGCACGGTCGTGGCTCGATACACCGGTGGTGCACCCCTCCAGCTTGTCGATGGTCACGGTGAAGGGAGTCCCCAACATCGAGGTATTGTGGCTCACCTGGCGGTAGAGTTGAAGCTCTTCGCAACGCTTCTGCGTGATGGGAGCACACAAGACACCCCGGCCGTTGGTGAGCATGAAGTTCACCTTCTCGGGAGTGATGGCCTCGGCGGCGATGATGAAATCGCCCTCGTTTTCGCGGTCCTCATCGTCGACGACAATCAAAAACTTGCCCTGTCTGAAATCTTCGACAGCCTCGTCTATTGTACTTAAAATGGTCTCTTTGTTCATATCCTTATATAGTTTTATCTTCTTCGTTCATTCGATCGGCCTCATCCTTCTCGAGCAGAGCCTGCAACTCGCCATTGGTGCGAATCACCCCTTCTACCTCGTTGCGCAACAGACGCTGCTGGTGCGCCCCTACCCCGTAAAGCAACAATCCCAGGGGGAAAAAGATGGCCAGCACATAGCCCCATTTGGGCGAAGGAGCCGGACGATACACCCAGAGGTTACGCAACACGGGATAATCCATCAGCTTACTGATAACCAGCTGACTGTGACTATTCGACGTGTAGTTGACCAAATCGTCGATCTGGGCTCCCAGCGCCGTAATATCCTCCTTGGCATATCCATACAGACAATACCTCCAATACGACTGTCGCTTGCGCCCCACCTTGTCGAGATACCGGTTACAGGCTACCGACAACTGTTCGGCCTTCTCAATGGCCACCCGGGGAAACATATCTTCGATAATCACCTCCTTCAAAACCACCTTGCGCAGCTCTTGCCGCCCAATCAGTTTCCGGAAGAAGTTGACATAGACGTCGGGGTTGAATACGGCCGAATCCTTCACCGCCTTGTAGGTGAGGAAGATACCCAATGGCAAAAGCACCGCCGAGCTGAGCCACATGCCTTCCCAAACCTCCCAGCGGCCATCACGGGCCAGCTTGTAGCCGGTGTTGTCGATGATGTAGTAGAAGATAAACATGAACACCGACACCACCACCGGCATACCCAGTCCACCCTTGCGGATGATAGCCCCCAGCGGAGCCCCTATGAAGAAGAAGATGATGCAGGCAAACGAGAGGGTAAACTTCTTGTACATCTCGATTTGGTGACGTCTGATTACCTTGTTCTCCTCCTTCATCGTGTAGCTGCGGAACTCGTAATCCGACCGATAGCGTTCGGCCCGGGCCAAGGCCCGGTCGAGGTAGAGCTGCTTGCGCTGCAGACTGCCGCCGTTGAACACGCTGTCGAGGTCGAGCGTAGCCGCCTCGGCCAATGCCTCCTGCTCCCGCACCGAATCGTTGGCGGGTATCTTGGCCCCCGGCCGGTCATAGAGCGAAAAGTAGCCCGACGACCGCAGGCTGCGGGCATAGTTGTCGCCGATGCTGTCGACCCGGGTCGTCATCGAGTCTATCGACAGTTGCAGGGCATTCAGGTCCTTACCGATATACTGGTTCTGCATGATGCCGTCGTCCATGCGGTTGAAGTTGGCATCGAAGGCAATCATGATCTCTTTCAGCGAAAAGGTCTCCCGACGATAGGGAATATTGGTGGCACTGGTGCGCTGGTCGCGCAGGTTCTCAAACGACTCGCCGTTGTAGAGGGTGAGGAATAGGTGCTGCTTGTCGTCGGTCATCTTCAGCTTGCCCGAGTCGGCCAGAATAATCATGGCGTTGTCAAAACCGGCCGACATGTCGTAAATCATCACGTCGTAGAGCATGCCGGTCTTGTGATCTTTCTTTTTTACATAGAGGTTGTAGCCGCTTATCTGGTCGTAGAATACCCCCTCGGGAATATCGAGCTCGGGCGACTTCTGCCGCATCGAGTAGAGCAGGGTCCACATCTTCACCTGCGACTTGGGCAGTACGTTGTTCTGGAAAAAGAAGGCACCGATGGCCACAAAGATAAGGAAGATAACCAACGGCCGCATGATTTGCAGCAGCGAGATACCGGCCGCCTTGATGGCCAGCAGCTCCAGCCGCTCGCCCAGATTGCCGAAGGTCATCAGCGAAGCCAGCAGGATGGCCAGCGGCAGGGCCATGGGCACCATGGTCACGGCAGCATAGAAAAACAGTTCGGCCAGAACCGACATTTCGAGACCCTTCCCTACCATCTCATCGACGTACCGCCACAAAAACTGCATGAGTACGATGAAGAGGCAGATGAAGAATGTCATCAGAAACAGGGGTAAGAAGCTCTTCAGGATAAACCTGTATAGTCGTTTGATATAGAACATTCTTTTGCCGATTATCAGAATGCAAAAGTAAAGCAAAAAAATGAATTTCCGAAAAGGCTATAACCTTTATTGGGAAGAATCGTCGAAAAGAGACCTCTCTCTACCCTCCGCGTCACACACCCAGCTTGCGGCGCAAGGTCTCGATCTGGTGATCCCACAGGTCGCGGCTGTCGGCCATCTCGTCGGGATAGGCAAAATCGGTAACGACCAGCATGGTGGCACCCGTCAGCTCCGAGGTGGTAATGCGAAGCTCGAAGTAGCTCCGGCTCTCCTCGTCGTCCACCCAGTGAAAGCGGATATAGAGCCCCGTGCGCACAGCTATCTGGTGGGCCTCCTGCGATGTCTTGTTCCAGAAAAAAGTAAACTGTTTGCCGTCGCTCTGCACATCGTCGGCAAACCAGTCGGCCAACCCGTTTTTGGTCCCTATATACGGCCACAGTAAAGCAGGTGAAACGCTTTTCAACTCATATTCAATCACAAACTTTTCCTTATTCATAAACCTCTCTATATTATAGCATTTCCCTCTTCAGACAAAGGAAAATTTTTCTCTTTCCGACGGCGAATATAGAGATATTATTCCTATCTTTAGCAGTAAAACCTGAAAAAATGGAGTGAAAACAAAAATTCGAGCTATTTTATATAATATTTACCCAGAATTGCAAACTGGATATTACATTTTATTGCTACATTTGCAGGTATAAAAAACAACATAAAAACCAATCCGACTATGAATTTGATGGAACGAATGGTAGAACAAGCCCGAGCAAACAAACAACGTATTGTTTTACCGGAAGGAACTGAAGATCGTACCTTACAGGCTGCCGACCGCATTCTGGCCGACAACATCGCCGATGTGATTCTTATTGGCAACCCCGACGAGATCAAGGCTCTTGCCAATCAATATCACTTGACCCATATCGACAAGGCTACGCTGGTAAACCCCGCATGCCACGACAAGAAAGAGACCTATACCCAACTGCTTTACGAATTGAGAAAAGCCAAGGGAATGACTATGGAGAAGGCTCAGAAACTGGTCGAAGACCCCTTGTACCTGGGTTGCCTCATGATTAAGAACGGCGATGCCGACGGCGAAGTGGCCGGAGCCCGCAATACCACCGGCAACGTGCTGCGTTCGGCTTTCCAGATTATCAAGACCGTACCCGGCGTGAAAGTGGTATCGGGTGCCTTCCTGATGTTCATCCCCGACACCTCGTACGGCGAAGAGGGACTGATGGTATTTGCCGATTGTGCCGTAGTACCCAACCCCACGGCCGAAGAGCTGGCTCAGATTGCCGTATCGACCGCCAAAACGGCCCGCGACATCGCCGGTATCGACCCCCGCATCGCCATGCTCAGCTTCTCGACCAAAGGCAGCGCCAGCCACGAGATGGTCGACAAGGTAGTCGAGGCTACCCGCCTGGCCCGCGAAATGGAACCTACGCTGAAGATCGACGGCGAACTGCAAACCGATGCCGCCATCGTTCCCGCCGTAGGAGCCAGCAAAGCTCCCGGAAGCGATATAGCCGGCCATGCCAATGTGCTGGTATTCCCCTCGCTCGAGGTAGGGAACATCGCCTACAAACTGGTTCAACGGCTGGCTCACGCCGAAGCCGTGGGTCCTATCCTCCAAGGCATCGCCGCTCCGGTCAACGACCTCTCGCGCGGCTGCTCGGTCGACGACGTGTACAAGATGATTACCATCACCTGCAACCAGGCCATCAGCTTGAAAAAATAACCTTAATACACATACCTTATGAAGATCTTAGTATTAAATTGCGGCAGTTCGTCGGTTAAATACAAACTGTTCGACATCGATACCAAAACCGTATTGGCTCAAGGCGGTGCCGAGAAAATCGGTCTGGAAGACTCGTTCCTGAAACTCACCTTGCCCAGCGGCGAGAAGGTGATTCTCAAGAGCCCCATGCCCGAGCACCACTCGGCCATACAAAACATACTCAACGTACTTACCAGCAAAGAGTACGGCTGCATCAAATCGTTCGACGAAATCGATGCCGTAGGTCACCGCGTGGTTCACGGCGGCGAAAAATTCAACGCCAGCGTCCTCATCACCGACGAAGTGATTGAGAAGATAAAGGAGTGCTACGACATAGCCCCCCTGCACAACCCGGTAAACATGGCCGGCATCGAGGCCATCTCGCAACTGATGCCTTCGGTTCCCCAGGTAGGCGTATTCGACACGGCTTTCCACCAGACCATGCCGGCTCACGCCTACATGTATGCCCTGCCTTACGACCTTTACACCAAGTACGGTGTGCGCCGCTACGGATTCCACGGCACCAGCCACCGCTACGTGTCGCGCCGGGCTTGCGAATTTCTGGGCGTGCCCTACGAACAACAACGCATCATCACCTGCCACATCGGTAACGGAGCTTCCATCACGGCTATCAAGGACGGCAAGTCGGTCGATACCTCCATGGGTATGACCCCCGTCGAGGGACTGATGATGGGTACCCGCTCGGGCGATGTCGACGCCGGTGTACTCACCTACCTCATGGATAAAGAGCACCTCGACTCGGCCGGTATCGCCAACCTCGTGAACAAGAAGAGCGGTGTGGCCGGTATCTCGGGTATCTCGTCCGACATGCGCGACATCGAAGCCGGTGTAGCCGCCGGTAACGAGCACGCCATCCTGGCCCTGCAGATGTATGAATACCGCATCACCAAATACATCGGTGCCTATGCTGCCGCTCTGGGTGGCGTCGACATCATCGTATTCACCGGCGGTGTAGGCGAAAACCAGACCCAGACCCGCGAAGCCGTGTGCAAACCGCTCGCCTTCATGGGTGTGGAAATCGATGCCGAACTGAACAAAACGATTCGGGGCACCGAATGCCTCATCAGCACCCCGGCTTCGAAGGTGAAGGTAGTCGTTATCCCCACCGACGAGGAGTATATGATTGCCTCCGACACGAAAGCCGTACTCGACAGTCTGAAGAAATAACAGACCCATACAGCTGGCCGACACCCCTGCACACCCCGTAAAAGCGGGCCCCCACCGTGCAGGGCGCAACCGGCAGTTTACAACAAGCGCCCTGTCGCCTGCCCTCAACGGGTTGCGACAGGGCGCTTTCCTATGAAAGAAGAATAAAAGAGTCTCTCTACTCGAGCCTTCCCGTAGCCCGCAGATAGGCTGTCTCGTAAATCTTGTATTGGGTCTGAGCCTCAATTAGGTTGCTCTCGGCCTGTTGCCACTGCGACTGGGCATCGAGCAAATCGGTGAGCGTGGCCATCGACGCGGCATAGCGGTTGCGCATCACCCGCAAATTCTCGACGGCCTGCTGCAACCCAATCTGCGCCGTGCCTATCAGGCGATAACCATCCTGCACATTGCGCATGGCCTGCTGCACCTCGAGATTGAGCAACCGTCTGTTTTTCTGCAGGTCCAACTCGGCACTGCGCAACTCGTAGCGGGCCTTACGCACCTTTTTGTGCACCTCGCCCCAATGGAACAGGGGCACCTTTACGGCCAGCATCACCATGCCTATACCGTCGCGGAACTCCTCCGAATAGGGCATCATCGTGCCGTTACCCACATCGACCAGGCTGTTGAGCTTGATGTTGCCATAGTAGGTATACCCGGCCGACAACCCCACGGTGGGGAGCATCTCGGCCCGGGCATTCTTGATTTGCAACTTGCCTATCTCGACCTGCTGCTTGAGCAGGGAGAGTTCGGGACGGTTGTCGATTTCGGCCGTGAGCAGACCGGGTTCGGTAGCAACCCACGCCGTATCGGTAGGCACGATGGCCGTGGTGTCGTCGACCCCAATCAGCCGGCACAGCGACAACCGGCACAGGTCGGCCCCGTTGCGGGCCTTTTGCAACTGGTAGTGGATCTCGCTCTGCTTGGCCTGGATGCGCAGCAGGTCGTTCTCGATAATCATGCCCGCCGAGAGAGAACCGCTCATCTGGCTGAACAACGTATCCATCTGCTCGCAATAGCTCTCGAGCATATGCACCTTGCGCCCGACCGCTAGATAGGTCCAATAGGCATTATCGGCATCGACCAGAATATCCATGCGGGCCATGCGCAACTGCTCGCCGGCCGCCGCCTCGCCAATGCGGGCCATACGTTTGCCGGCCGTGATTTTCCCGCCGGTATAGATGGGTTGGGTCAGCGTAATGCCGGCCATATACATGCCCCGCATGCGCAGGTCCATGCCCATCATGTCGATGTCGGGGAATACATAGGCCCCCGTGGCCGACCCCTCGAGTTTGGGCAGATAGGCCGTCGTGGCTATTCGGTTGTCGAGTTCGGCCTGACGCAACCGGATATCGGCCTGCTCGAGCTCCTCGCTGTGAGCCAGCGCCATCTCGCGGCACTGGCTGTGCGAAAGCAGCAGCGGCTGGGCCATTGCGCTACCAGTACCGGCCAGCCCCACAGCGCAAACTATCGTATATATCGTTTTCAGATTCATCGTCTTTTTGGTTTTATGCGTTAACTGGTTTCTTGATATGGAACATCGCCGCATAGAAGAGCGGCAACAACACGAGCGTGATGATGGTCCCCACGGTGAGGCCGCCCATGATGGTAATGGCCATCGAACTGTACATGGGGTCGGTCACGAGCGGAATCATACCCACAATGGTCGTGAGCGATGCCATCAGCACCGGACGCACACGCGACACCGTGGCCTCGACTACCGCCGTATAGGGCGACTGTTTCTCCTCGGTCTGCAACCGGTTGATTTCGTCGACCAGCACGATGGCATTCTTCACCATCATGCCTATCAGGCCCATCATGCCGATGATGGCCATGAAGGTGAAGGGCTGACCGCTCACCAACAGCACCGGTGTAATGCCGCAGAAGATAAAGGGGATGCAGAGGAGAATCAGTATCACCTTGCGCCAACTGTTGAAGAGGAGCAGCAGGATGGCCAGAATGATAAATATCGTAAGCGGTACGAACTTCATCAGATTGCCTATGGCCTCACCCTGCAACTCACCCTCGCCTACCCAGCGCATGCGATACCCTTCGGGCAGGTCGATAGCCTCGATTTCGTCCTTGATCGACTCCACCACCTTGGCTGGCGTCGCCTCGTCGCAATAGGGGTTGGGGTCGCACTCGGCCTCGATAACCCGCCGGCCGTTCTGGCGCAGCACCACATCCTCGTCCCAGTCGAGCCGGATATGGTGGGCCACATTGCTCAACGGAGTGGCCTTGAAAAGTTGGTCCTGCAGGTCGCTCATGCTCTGCCCGCCCGACAAGGCACTCTGCAACGCCTCGTTCGAGAGGTGGAAGTTGAGCATGCTCCACACCGGTATATCCGCAAGATTGCGGATGGTCGTGCCGTCGTCGTTGCGCACCTGGAGGTTGAGCATCACCATACGGTCCTGGTCGTTGAGCACACCCACCGGCATGCCGTCGGTAGCAGCCAGCAGGGCATTGGCCACATCGCCGCGCCCGACACCCGAACGCAAGGCGTCCTGCTGGTCATACTCGGCCACCAGCACCTTTCCCCGCGGCTTCCAGTTGTTCTGCACCGAATAGGCATCGACATAGGGCGAACGGCGCATAATCTCCTCGGCCTGGGCACTCAACCGGCGCAATACGGCCGGGTCGGGACCCGAGAACTCCACCTCGACGGTATGCGAGGTAGAAATCGAAAAGTTGTATTTGCGGATGCGGATATAGGCTTCGGGATACTCGCGACGCAACTGCTCCCGCACCACGGGTATCTGCTCGACCACCGTGCGGTAATCCTTGCAATCGACAATCAGCTCGCCGTAGCAGTCACCGCCCGAGGTCATGGGGCGTACCAGACAGTAGTGGGCCGGAGCACTGCCCTGGCTGACGGCCACCCGCTCGATCTGCGGATTCTGCGACACCCGGTCGTTCATCTCCAACAGGCGGGCACACACCGTATCGGCATTGGCTTCCGCAGGGAAAAAGCACTCGACCACAAACTGTTTGTAGTCAAAGTCGGGGAAGAAGAGGTTCTTCACCTGCCTCATACCCACCAGACAAACGACCAGCAGCGCCACGGCTACGGCAATCGTAACCCGCTTGTACCCGATCAGTAGTGAAATGGTCTTGCGCACGAACCGGTGTACCGGCGAGTTCATCACCGCCCCGGTGGTATCGCTGCCCCGCCTCTTCTCGCGGCGCGGCAGCCACGAGTGGGCGCAAACGGGTACCTGCACAAGGGCCAGCACCCAACTGGCCAACAGGCTCACACACAGTACCAGAAAGAGGTCTCCGGCATATTCTCCGGCCGAATCGGGCGAGAGGTAGACACAGAGGAAGGTCGAGGCGGCAATAATCGTAGCCCCGAGCAGCGGCATGGCCGTGTTGCGCCCGATACGGTAGAGGTAGGTCTCGGGCGGGAGGCCCCGCTTCTTGTCTATCAGGATACCGTCCATAATCACCACGGCGTTGTCGACCAGCATGCCCATCGCCACGATAAAGGCCCCCAGCGAAATGCGTTGCAGCGTAGTACCGCACATGAGCAGGATGGGGAATGAGAGACATACCGTGAGCACCAGACCGAAGCCGATGATGAGCCCGCTGCGCCACCCCATCGTGAAGATGAGCACCAGAATGACGATAACGACCGACTCGACCAGATTCCACATGAACGACGAGATGGCCTCGTCGACCTTGTCGGGCTGGAAGAATATCTTGTCGGTCTCAAAGCCGGCCGGCAAATTCTTCATGGCCTCGGCCAACCGGGCATCGACCGCCCGGCCCACATCGGGCACAATGGCCGACGACTCCATGGCTATACAGATGGCCAGTGCCGGCTTGCCGTCGACAAAGAAACCGTTGCGCTGCGGCGAGGCATATCCCCGCTCCACCCGGGCCACATCGCCTATGCGCAGGGTCTTGCCGTCGAGGGTCTGTATCTGCAGGTTGCGAATGTCCTCCTCGTCCTTGACCGGCGAGTCGACATAGAGGGCAATGCGCTCGCCGTCGCTCCCGTAGCGGCCGGCATTGACCGTCTTGCCGGCACTTTGCAAGGCCGCCATGATTTGGGTGGGGATAATGCCGTTGCGGGCAATCTGCTCTTTCGAGAGGACGATGTTGATTACCTCGTCGCGGTTCCCCACGATATTGATGCGCTTCACCCCCTTCACGTCGAGCAACTCGCGCTGCAGGTAGCGGGCATAGCGATACATCTCGGGGTAGTCGTAGCCGTCGGCCGTGAGGGCATAGAAGATGCCGTAGACATCCATCATGTCGTCGATGACGATGGGCTCGTAACACCCTTGCGGCAGTCGCGACGCCGCATCGTTGACCTTGCGCCGCAACAGGTCGAAGTGTTGCTCGAGGTCCCGGTTCAACACCGTCATCTGAAACTCGACGGTAAACAGGGCCGCACTGTTCTGGCACTCGCTCCTCACCTTCTTGACATTGGGGAGCGCCCGCAGCTCATCCTCCATGAGTTGGGCCACCTTCAGCTCCATCTCGTGGGCACTGGCTCCCGGCCACGACACCACGACCATGGCCTGCTTGGCCGACACGGCCGGGTCTTCGAGCTTGGGCATCTGCACAAACGACAAGACTCCGGCGATGATAATCGCTACCATCAGCGACCAGAAGAGGACTGGCCGCCGCATGAAAAACTCGGTCATCTTCATCACAACAGCCCTCCTACATTGGTACTACTGGGGGCGTCGATTACGCGTACCTTCTCCCCCTCCTGCAACACATGCACACCAGCCCGCACAATCTGCTCGTCGCCGGTGAGGCCGCCGAGAACGACAGCACGACCCTCGGGGTCGACATCGCCCAGCTCGACCTGCCGGCGGGTCACCGTAGAGTCGGGATTGAAAACCCACACGCACGACGAGTCACCCGCCTGGAAGAGACACTGCAAGGGCACGGCAAAGCCACGGGCCGATGCCGTATCGCCCACGACAATACCCACCTCGACATTCTGTCCGGCCGTCAACTTGCGGTCGGGGCGCTGCTCGAAGGCCAGCTGCAACCGATACAGCTGGTTGCCGTCGGCCTTGGGGGTAAGGCTCGAGAGTGTGAGAGGCATGGCCTCATCGACACCCGACGCCCGGCAAAAGAAGCGCACGAACTCTCCCCGCTGCCGGTAGAGGCTACCCGGAATGTCGAGCGTCACCTCCATCTGCGACACATCCATGAGGGTAAAGACTGCCGTGCCGGCATCGACCATCTCGGCCGGCGAGAAGTTCACGGCCTGTATGTACCCGTCGGCCGGAGCATAGAGTTTCGTATAGTTGAGTTTGTTCTTGTTGGCCTGCAACTGTACCTCCAGTTGCTTCAGTCCGGCCGAAGCCTTTTCGTAGTCGTTGGGCGACACGCTCTTCTGCTCCAGCAACCGCTCGGTGCGCTTCACCTCGTCGCGCACCTGGTCGTACTGCACCTGCAACGCCTCGACCCCCAGCCGGTAGTCGGCATCGTCGAGTTCGGCCAGCAACTGGCCGCGACGCACCCGGTCGCCCTCCGCAACATGGATGCGGGCTATCTGTCCCGCCGTCTTGAACCCGAGGCTTATCTCGTGCGCCTCCTTCACAATTCCCGAATAGAGCTTTACCGTCTCCTCGCTCAATGCCTCGGGGCGGGTCAAACAGACACTCCGTTCACGGGCAGCCTCCCGGTCTCCGCCGGAACAGGCACACAACAGCAGGGCGGCCGCCACCATACACACATTCGTTTTCATCATATACTGGTTTTAGTTGATTTCACAGTTGCAAATTTCCCTTTTTTCAGCGACAGCAATTTGTTGCACTCTACGAGCATATTGTTCAAAAAGTCGATAAGTAACCCTATTTAACAAGTATATCGCCCTATTTATTATTCAAATAGGTATATTCGCCCTCGAAAAACGACAAGAGACTATGCCACAAGATTCGACTCTCAACACGCTGAACTTAAACATGCTGCCCTTCAACGAGCAGACCTGCGCCTACCATAACGAACTGTTTCTGGCCGACAACTTCGACGCCCCCAATCACCTACCCGACCTGCTGAACAATCCCGAGATTCTCGCCTTCATCACCTCACCCTACCCGTTTAAAGTACAGTTTGCCATGATGCACCTTTGCCTCGACGGTTACATAAGAATCAGTCAGAACCTGAAAGAGCATACGTTGCAGCGTAATTGCCTGCTTATTGTCACACCAGGCTCTATCGGGCAGTGTCTCGAGATTTCGCCCGACTGCCGCATAGCCATCATTGCATTTGCCACCGTCAACAATTTGCCCGAAGGTAACCCGCAAAGCGCCCTTATCATGCGCAAGTTCCTCATCGACAACGCCATGTTGCAACTCTCCGACCGAGAGATGGGCGAGATGATAGGGTTCTATCACCAAATACGCCAACAGCTTGTTCAACCCGAAAGACTCTTTACTCACGAGATTATCAACAGTTACATACAAATATTCTATTACAGCTTATGTCAACTGATGAGCCCCTATATCGAGCAGCAAGATACCCAGTATGTTTCGCGCAAGAAACAGATTTTCGACCAGTTTACCCTCTTGCTCAGGCAGCACTATACCCAGGAGCGGAGCATCGGCTTCTATGCCGACCAGCTGTGCCTAACTCCCAAATATCTATCGCAAGTCGTACGAAATTTCAGCGGCAGGCATGCCGGCGAATGGATTCGCGACTATGTCATTCTCGAAGCGAAAGCGCTGTTGAAAAGCGGGCAATACAATGTACAGCAAGTGAGCGACATGCTCAACTTTGCCAACCAATCGTTCTTTGGCGTTTATTTCAAAAAAGCCGTGGGCTGCTCGCCGTCGGCCTATCAAAATTCATAGCATCAAGGCTTTTTCACTCACACACAAACCACACCGGCATCTACCTCGCTCATACATAGTACGATTCTATCCCCCACACCTCGCCGGACAGATAGAATCGCCGGACTCTCTTTTACCTAAAAAATACCAATTTCAACTTTTTTTTACTAAATTGTAGGTATTGCCCGCCCTAAACCGACCCTCTAATTTTGCATTGGAAATCAAAAAAAAGAGAATCCATGCAAAGAAAAATCCTATGGCTCACGACAGCCTTGCTGCTCCCCCTGTCGGCAGCGGCGCAAAACAATAAAACATCAGATGCCGCAGCAGAGGCGGCTCCGCTTCCAGACTCAAAGAGAGAACAATTGAAAGCCGAACTGAAAACCGAAATTCTGGAAGAGCTACGCCAAGAGTCGAAAACCTCAAGGGGAACCTCAAACACGACACCTGCCGAGCCCCCGAAACCCCGCCTCACCATAGGGGGATATGGCGAAGCGGTAGCCTCGCGCAACTTTTTCAGCGACGACTACAAGAAATATCAAGACGCTCATCTGCATAAAGGCGAAAGCCACGGGCGGTTCGACCTGCCTCATGTCGTCATCTTCCTCGGATATGACTTCGGCCGGGGCTGGAGTATGGGTAGCGAAATCGAGTTTGAACATGGCGGAACCGAAAGCGCCGTTGAAATCGAAGAGGAGGAAGCCGGCGAATACGAGTCGGAAATCGAACGTGGCGGCGAAGTCGCCCTCGAACAGTTCTGGATTCAAAAAAGTTTCTCGCCCGCTCTCAACCTGCGCATGGGGCACATCATCGTACCGGTAGGCGCGACCAACATGCACCACATGCCCACCGAGTTCTTCGGAGTCTACCGACCCGAGGGTGAAAACACGATCCTACCTTGCACATGGCACGAGACCGGCATCAGCCTATGGGGTATGTTAGGCCGTCAATGGCGCTACGAAGTGATGTTCTTACCGGGTCTCGACTCCGACCGCTTCAACAGCAAAGGGTGGATACACGACGGAGCCGGCAGCCCCTATGAGTTCAAGATAGGAAACGCCTATGCCGGCGCTTTCCGCATCGACAATTTCTCGGTACCGGGATTGCGCCTGAGCGTGAGCGGATACGGCGGCAACAGCTTTTCCAATACGCTCTACCCACAAACCAACAGCCGCTACAAGGGGGTGAAGGGGACGGTACTCGTCGGGGCCTTCGACTTTGCCTACGACGCCCACCACTGGATTGTGCGGGGTAACTTCGACTACGGCCACCTCTCCGACGCCGATATGATTACCGCCTTCAACGGCAGCATGCCGGCCTCGTCGGTATCGGCCAAACAGGCCGTCGCCTCCGACGCCATAGCCACCGGCATCGAGGCGGGCTACAACTTTTTCTCGCTCTCGCCCACCCTGCAGGCCCGGGGACAGAAGTTCTACCTCTTCGGCCGCTACGAATACTACGACTCGATGTTCAAGACCCCGGCCCGCGTGCAGCACTACAAATGGTGCGGACGCCAACGGCTGGCCGCCGGCATCAACTACTGCCCCCTGAAGTCGATTGTCATCAAGGCCGAGTACAGCATCGGGCTGCTCAATGCCAACTCCTACACCTATACCGACTCCAGCGGTGCCACCTGCATCGGCCACTACAACAACGAGCCCGCCGTGTCGATAGGCATCGCCTACTCGGGGGTATTCACGCGATAATCAAACCGTATTGTTTCAATCATAAAACCATTTATTACAATGAAAAGAGTTTTCAGAAATTCGTTACAACTATTTGCTTTGTCGGCCCTGCTGCTCGGCGGTGTGTCCTGCACGGAAGAAGAGAAAGATTTCTCTTGGGAAGAACAACGCGAAACCGAATTGCAGGCGGCGGCTACCGCTTTTGTCGAAAAGACCGTAATCCCCACCTACTCCTCGCTGGCCGATGCCAGCCTCGAACTGGCCGACCTCTGCGCCCAAATCGAAACCTCGGCTCTGGCCAACGCCTCGACCGACATCGCTGCCTCGGGCTCATTAAGCACCGCGACAAAAACGATAGTCGAACAGGCTTGTGCCAAATGGTATGAAGCCCGCAAACAGTGGGAGTTGAGCGAAGCCTTCCTCTACGGGGCCGCCGGCGACTACAACATCGACCCCCATATCGACTCGTGGCCGCTCAATGCGACCGACCTGCAAGCCCTGCTCGACGACCCCGTGCGCATGGGCATGATGGACGCCGAGTATGCCGCCGGATTGGGCTACGGCCTGCTGGGATTCCATGCGATTGAATACATGCTCTTCGACCACCAGATCGATGCCTCTTCGACCACAGGCAAGGCACGCTCCGGAGCTTTCAGCCGCAAGGAAGAACTGGTCTACCTCACAGCCGTGGCAGGCGACCTGGCCAACCAATGCGTGCGGCTCGAAGCTTCATGGAAAGGACTGGCCAACGTATCGAGCCAAAAACAAACCTTGCTGACCGAAGCCGAACTCGAACCGACCTTCAACTACGGCGAAAGCATGAAAAACGCCGGTAAAGGCGGCAGTAAATACAAGAGCTATCTCGAAGCCGCCCAAGAAATTATTCAAGGCTGCTCGGACATCGCCGACGAGGTGGGTAACCAAAAAATAGGACGCCCCAACGAAGCAGCCGCCGGAGCTTCGGAAGACCTCAGCTACATCGAATCGCCCTATGCCAAAAACTCAAAAGTCGATTTCTACGACAATATCGTCAGCATCAAGAACGCCTATCTGGGCATGAACGTGGGCGACCCGTCGGTGAGCAACTACCTGGCCAGCATCAACCCCACGGCCGACACAGCCGTACGCAATGCCATCGAGGCGGCATTGAACGCCATCGATGCAGCTCCAGCCCCCTTTGTCAACTACGCCGGCTCGCACAACGAGCTGTGGAAAAAGGCCACGACGGCTTGCAACGACTTGAAAAAGGCTCTCGACGAAGCACAATCGGCCATAGGACAATAATCATATAATTCCAAAAGCTATGAAATCTTATCCCTTTTTACTGGCTTTTGCAACGGCGGCGCTGTGCGTCGCCGGTTGCACAGATGACAACCCCGACGACACACCCCGTCCCGTTACACCGCAGTTGTCGGAAGAGTATTACACGGGCGGCCAGCTGGGTACCGCCTTCAACACCACCTCATCGGCCTTCGAACAACCGTCGGCAGCCGTCGAGAACGCCGGCATGAGCACCTCGTTCAAAAACGGCGAAGCCCTGTTTGAAAAGATTTTCACCCCGGCCGACGACGGGTCGGTTCGAGGCGGGTTAGGCCCCCTCTATATCCGCACTTCCTGCATGCACTGTCACCCGGGCTATGGCCACGGTAAACGGCAAGAAGGCTCTTTCAACGCTACCGAGATAGGCAACGGCTATCTGCTGGTCATCTACGACGATAACGACAACTATATCGCTTCGCTCACGGGCATGCCGCAGCTATTTGCCGTAGAGCCTTTCAAGGCGCCGATAAATCCGGATAAAATCAAGATTACCTGGAAATCGTACACCGACAGCTGGAACAACACCTTCCCCGACGGTACCACCTACGAACTCATCTATCCCGAGGTGGCCATTCCCGCCGACGCCTATTATGTAGACCTCATCACTACCGACGGCCGTACCCTGTCGCCCGACCAGGTAAATATCCGGCTCGAATCCACCATCGGTATCTACGGGACAGGGCTGCTCGACGCCATCGACGACGACGATTTGAAAGCCGAATATGCCAAACAGGAAAACGACAACTACTTCGAATTGAATCCCAAAATTTTCCAAAACGGCGAATGGGTGAGCCAATACAGCAACACCAAACCCAGCGATGGCGGTACGGGCGAGAAACACCCCTTCCGCTTCACCTACGCCCTTAGCCGGGGTCCCTTGCAAGACGCAGCCGGTGCTAACGCTATTTGGAACATCACCAACGTGACCCGCTCGAACCGTCGCTATCACTACATGACAACGGCATACGCCGAAAAGGCTTCGAAAGATCCCGAGGTACAAGCCCGGTTCTATGACTATTTTCCCGACCGGAAAACCGACGCCGGCGTCGAACAGGACATCTACAACTACCTGATGGCGACCGACCTCCCGGTAGAGATGAGCGACGAGTATTACACCGACTTGATGATATGGCACCGTGGATTGGCCGTGCCGGCTGCCCGCAACCTCGACGATCCTACCATACAACGGGGCAAACAACTCTTCACCGAAATGGGGTGCAGCTATTGTCACCGTCCCACTTGGACGACCGGCGACGACCATTACACCGACCCCAGCGGATTTTTCAACTACGGCAACGAGTTGCCCCGCTATCCTCATCAGAAAATATGGCCTTACTCCGACTTGGTACAACACCGGCTCCACATGCAGAACGACATACGCACCGGCTGGTGCCGCACCACGCCCCTGTGGGGTAGAGGCCTGCACCAGAAATGTACCGGTTCGTTCGAGAGCGACAGGCTGCACGATTGCCGCGCGCGCAATGTGATCGAAGCGATCATGTGGCACGGAGCGCCCGAAAGCGACGCCCGCCAATCGGTCGAGAAATTCCGGACATTGAGCAAAGAAGATCGTGATGCCGTGGTCAAATTCATCGACGCGATTTAACCGTCTGTGTGCTATAACATCACAAAACCTACGAAATGCCGGCGTACCGCACGTCGGCATTTCGAGGTATAAAGAAACCCTATCCCAAGAACGATGAAACTTCTCAAACGTATTACATTCGTCCTGCTGGCCGCCATACTGTGTGTACTCACCGCGGCGACGATCATCGAAAAAGAGTTTGGCTCACCATTTGTCTCGCGCCATATCTACCAATCTCCCACATTCGTAGCCCTCTGGTTAACCTTTGCCCTCTCTGCGGCGATCTACCTCCTCCGCCGCCGTCGGGCATTGCGACCCGCCTCATGTCTGCTGCACATCGCCCTCCTCATCATTCTATGCGGAGCTTTCGTCACCTACCTGACCGGCCGGCAAGGCTCCCTGCACCTGCGATTAGGCGACAAACCCACCTCGGTATATCTCGACAACGAGGGGCGGGAAGAACAGTTGCCATTTGCTGTCGCCCTTGAAGAATTTCATATTGAATACTATCCGGGTACCCGGGCGCCCCTCGACTTTGTGAGCCGCATCGTCATCGCCGACGGTGAGCAGACCCGCAGCGAAACCGTTGCCATGAACCGCATCGCCCGCTATCGGGGGTACCGCTTCTACCAGTCGTCCTACGACACCGACGGGGCGGGTTCGCGCCTCTCGCTATCTTACGACCCGTGGGGCATCGGCATCACCTACACAGGCTATCTATTGCTGTTTTTGGCAATGGCCGCTCATCTCATCGATCGAATGGGAACTTTCCGCCGACTGCTACATAATTGCGCCCTGCGGGGAATCGGCCTCGGTACCGTAATCCTGCTTGCCTCCTTATTCCCGGCACAAGCCACCGAAACGGCTCCCCCCACCCTTCCCCGGGAACAATCATCACAACTGGGAGAGCTCTGTGTATATTACAACCAACGCATTTGCCCACTCTCCACACTGGCTCGCGACTTCACCACAAAGCTCTATGGAAAAAGCCGTTACCGTGGACTCACACCTGAGCAAGTTCTGGCGGGCTGGCTGTTCTATTACGACGAATGGAAACAAGAGCCCATGATCAAGATAAAAAGTCACGAAGCTCGGCGACTGTTGGGAATAGAAGGCCGATATGCCCGACTCACCGACTTCAACCGGGCACTGAGAGACTACACCGGAAATAGCGACAACCGGGGTGTGAACGAAGCCAACGAAAAGTTCAACCTCGTGGCGATGCTTTGTACCGGCTCCATGTTGCAAATTTTCCCCTATCGGTTGAACGACACCCTACACTGGGCTTCTCAGGTCGATATACTCCCCCGTGAATTGCCTTACGAGCAAGGCGTATTTATCAGACAATCGATGAACTATGTAAACGAACTGGTCGCCAAACGCGACTACACCGCACTATCGCAGGTCTTCACCAAAATAAGCCGGTACCAGCAAAAGTGCTGTGGCGAAGATTTCCCTTCGGCGACCCGGCTGCAAGCCGAGCGACTCTATAACCGCATGAACTATTCGCTGGCTCTGGCCATACTCCTCATCATCACCGGGACGGCAGCCTTTGTCTACATATGCCGTCGTATCACCCGGGGAACCCCGGGCTCGACTCTTGTGCGACGGCTATTGCCGGCAGGGATTGCTCTCGGTTTTATCTACCTCACAATCATACTGCTCCTGCGAGGCTACATCGCCGAGCACTGGCCTCTCTCCAACGGATTCGAAACCATGCAGTTCATGGCATGGTGCGCCTTGGGTATCACGATGCTGTGTTACCGTCGGTTCATACTGATCCTACCAGCCGGCTACCTCGTCGGCGGGCTGGCCATGATGGTCTCGATGATGGGCGAATCCAATCCCCAGATTACTCCGCTCATGCCGGTACTCACCTCGCCGTTGCTCTCAATACATGTTGTCCTCGTCATGGCCGCCTACACCCTGTTGGCCTTCGTCATGTTCAATGGCATAGCCGGCCTCCTACTATACCGGCGACACCCCCGGCAGTCCGAGCAATTGCAAGTCGTGGGGCGCATACTGCTCTATCCCGCTATATTCGCTTTGGCCGCCGGAATCTTTGTGGGAGCCATTTGGGCCAATATCTCGTGGGGGCGATATTGGGGGTGGGACCCCAAAGAGGTATGGGCGCTTATCACATGGCTCGTCTACGCTTTGGCTCTACACACAGAATCGCTGCCCCTGTTTAGAAAGCCCCTCTTTTTCCACGGCTTTTGTGTGGCAGCCTTCTGTTGCGTACTCATCACTTATTTCGGAGTTAATTTCCTACTGGGAGGCATGCACAGCTACGCCTGACACTCCCCCCCTCTCATACCCCACAAAAAGCAACGGCCGAGGAGCAAATCGCTCTTCGGCCGTTGTCTGTATGGAATAAGATTTTCGTTCGATCAGATACCCAGCATGCTGAGGTCGGCAAAGTAACCGTAAACACAGCTGGCAATACCCAGCAGCACGATGCCGGCTACACAAACCACGAGGCTCACACGCGATGCGTTGTCGCTGCGGAAGGCAGGAATCACGCACTCGTTCTCGGTGTTGATGAACATGGCCTTTACTACCAGCAGATAGTAGTAGAGCGAGATGATCGTATTCAACAAGGCGATGAGCACCAGGATATAGAAGCCCGAGTGAATGGCCGAAGCAAAGATGAAGAACTTGCTGAAGAATCCGGCAAAGGGAGGAATACCGGCCAGCGAGAACATGGCCAGCATCATGATTACACTCAGTTTGGGGTTGGTCTTGTACAAGCCGTTGTAGTCGTCCATGCTCAGCTTGCCGCTGTTACGCTCGATCGACGAGATAACACCAAAGGCAGCCAGGTTGGAGAAGATGTATACCAGCACGTAGTAAACCAAAGCCGTCATACCTTGAGCCGAACCCGAGATAATACCCAGCATGATGTAACCGGCTTGCGAGATAGACGAGAAGGCCAGGAATCGTTTCAGGTTCTTCTGACGGATGGCAAACAGGTTACCGATGGTAATCGTCAGCACAATCAAGGCCCACAGGATGCCCTGCCAGATAGCCGGGTCGAGGAAGAAGACCTTGTAGAGAACCAGCAACAGGGCAAAGGCAGCCGCACCCTTCGAGATAACCGACAGATAAGAGGTTACCTGCGTGGGAGCACCTTCGTAAACGTCGGCCGTCCACAAGTGGAAGGGAACCAGCGAAAGTTTGAATCCCATACCGGCCAGCACGAATACAATCGTGGCGATGAGCAGCGGCGTGCGGTTGGCCGAGATGGCTACGGCAATATCGCCGAAGTAGAGCGAACCCGAAACTCCGTAGAGGAACGAGAGGCCCAGCAGGAAGAGAGCCGACGAAAAGACAGCCGTAAAGAGGTATTTGGCACCGGCCTCATACGACTCGCTGTCTTTCTTGGTAATGGCGATGAGTGCAGCCATAGGCAGCGAAGCGGTCTCGAGCCCGATAAAGAAGAGCAGGAAGTGACCGGCCGAAACCATCAGGTACATACCGAAGAGGGTTATCAGCAACAATTCATAGAACTCGCCCCGACGCACTTTCACATCGGGATTCTCGCTCCACGATACCGACTGCAGCAACACGATGAAGGTACCTATATTGAGCACGGTCTTTACCATCGAGGCCATGGGCGAAGTTTGATACATGCCGCCAAAAGCCGAGGTCGTCTCGACCGGTATGATGTTCCAGATCGTATGCAAGGCAAACAAGACACACGCTGTAATCGATAATCCTTTGAGGGTTTTCTTCCCGCCAAAGGTGTCTGCGAAAAATATCAGCAAGAATACAATCAGCAGCGATATTTCCGAGCGCATAACTAAAAACTGTGAATAATCCATATACTATATGATTAAAGAGCTTGAGACAACAAATTAGTAATAGGTTCTACACCTTCACGAATGAGGTCGGAAATCCAGTGCGGGAAGCTACCGATGGCAACCACACACACGATGAGTGTGATGACCGAGAGGCGTTCCCACCATTCGGCATCCTTCAACTCGCGATGATGCTCGTTTTGTACGGCACCATAGAGCAGTTTTCCAACCACGCGCAAAATATAAACCGCAGTAATCACAATCGAAGTACAAGCTACGATAGTCAGTACCCGATGGAACGTATCGGTATGCTCGAACGAGCCGACGAAGATGGTCATCTCGGCCACGAAACCGCTCAAGCCCGGAAGACCCAGCGAAGCCAAACCGGCAATCACGTAACCTACCGAGAGGAAAGGCATGATTTGCATCAAGCCGCCCATCTCGCGAATGTCACGCGTGTGGGTACGACCGTAAATCATACCGATGAGGGCAAAGAAGAGGGCCGTCATCAAACCGTGCGAGAGCATCTGCATCACGGCACCGGTCATGGCCGTCGTGTTGAGCATGAGGATGGCAAACAGTACCAGACCGCAGTGGCT
This sequence comes from Barnesiella sp. ET7, assembly GCF_024733785.1. Lineage (NCBI taxonomy): Bacteria > Pseudomonadati > Bacteroidota > Bacteroidia > Bacteroidales > Barnesiellaceae > Barnesiella > Barnesiella sp. ET7. Next base: position 79,616 of record NZ_JANRHM010000010.1, on the reverse strand, counting down.
TACCGAAGAGTAGGCGTTGATGTATTTCAAGTCGGTTTGAACGCAAGCGCTGAAGGCACCGTAAACCACGCTGATACCGGTCAAAATCAAGAATATCCAAGCCAGTTCGTTAGCAGCCTGAGGCATCAGGTAGATAGCTACGCGGAAGCAGCCGTAACCTCCCAGCTTCATCAGCACACCGGCGTGCAACATCGACACGGCCGTAGGCGCCGAAGCGTGACCGTCGGGCGACCAGGTGTGGAACGGGAACATGGCGCCCAGCACACCGAATCCCACGAAAGTCATCGGGAAGAGGAAGTATTGCCAATTCATGGGGATATTGCCGTGCTCGGCGATTTCTACCACGTTCATCGAGTGGAGACCCGACTGGTAGTAGATACCCAGAATACCAATCATCAACAAGGCCGAACCACCCATCAGCATCAGGGTCAGCTTCATGGCCGAATAGTTTTTGCGACCGCTACCCCAAACGCCAATCAACAGGTACATGGGGATAAGAGCCACCTCGTAGAACATGAACATCGTGAAGAGGTCGACCGAGATAAAGAATCCGAATACACCGGTCGACAGCAGCATGAACCACAAGAAGAACTCCTTGGGCAGCGGGTTGATCTTCCACGAAGCGAAGACTCCGGCAAAGACAATAATAGACGAGAGCAGCAACATGGCCACCGATACACCGTCTACGCCCACGGCATAGTGGATATTGAGCGGCGCATACCACATGCGGCTGTCGGTGAACAACATCGTCGCTGTATTTCCAGCAGCGCGTTCGGCCAGAAACTCAACGAGAGTATATACGGACAACGCCAACAATAAGGTTGAACCAATAACCGCTACCGTTCGTATCTGTTTCATATCTCTTGAGATCCAGAGACCCAGCATCATCAAGAGAGGGATAAGCACAAATAATGATAGAAAATTCATATGTTTCTTTAATTTTTTATCGTTCAACCATCAGTTAAAAGCACATGGCCAATACGGCAATCAGCAATGCACCCATAATGAATACCCATACATACCACTGGATGTAACCCGACTGCAACTTGCGGATTCCGTAGGAAACACCGTTGGTCACGGTAGCCAACATATTCATCGTACCGTCGACGATGTGACGGTCGAACCAGGCAATGGGTCGGCAGATATGCTGGAAGATTACCTTGTGGGTAACCCACATGTAGAGTTCGTCCATATAGAAGCGGTGATAAGCGGCCGTGTGCAGAGCACGGAACTTGTCGGCCAGAGCTTTGGGTTTGGAGTTCTCCGAGAAGTACATCCAGGTAGCCAGCGCAATAGCGGCAACGGCCACGATGATGCTCGTCGTAGCTACCGACCAGTCGAGGTGAATGTGATAAGCCTCGCCGTTTACCGATACAAATTCGCCGAAGGGAATGAAACCGGCCACGCAGGTAACCAGAGCCAGGAATACCAACGGCAGATACATGGTGGCAGGAGCCTCGTGCGGTGTGTGGTGACCGTAGTCGGGTTTGCTCCACCAGAAGATGCGGTAGTACAACCGGAACATGTAGAAGGCGGTGAGACCGGCCACAGCCGTCATCCAAACGCCCCAAAGGGTGCTCTTTTCAAAAGCGGCCGTGAGGATTTCGTCCTTACTGAAGAAGCCCGAGAAGGGAGGAATACCGGCGATAGCCAAGCAGGCAATGAGGAAGGTGATGTGAGTCACCGGCATATACTTGTGCAAGTTACCCATGGCCGACATCTCGTTGGAGTGAACGGCGTGGATAATACAACCGGCACCGAGGAAGAGCAGAGCCTTGAACATGGCGTGCGTGAAGAGGTGGAACATAGAGGCCATGTAGCCGAGACCGGCGTGCAGGTCACTATCGAATGCCACACCCAGAGCCACCATCATAAAGGCGATTTGCGAGATGGTCGAGAAGGCAAGTACACGTTTGATGTCGGTTTGTACACAGGCAACGACAGCCGCATAGAGAGCCGTGATGGCACCCACCCAGGTAATGAGGTCGAGCACCTCGGGCACGGCGCAATACATGGGGAAGAGCCGGGCTACCAGATAAACACCGGCTACCACCATGGTGGCGGCGTGGATCAGGGCCGATACGGGAGTAGGACCCTCCATGGCATCGGGCAACCAAATGTGCAACGGGAACATGGCCGACTTACCGGCACCACCCATGAAGATGAGTGCCATGGCCCAGGCGGCTACCGAGCAACCCATGAAGGTCATGCCGGCCGTCTCGGTTACCAGCGACGTGGGATTCGACATCAGCGTCTGGAAGTCGAACGTCTGGGTAAAGAACGAGAGGATAAGGATACCGATCAGGAAGCCCAAGTCGGCAAAACGGGTCACGATAAAGGCCTTTTTCGAAGCCGATACCGCAGCCGGTTTCGTATAGTAGAATCCGATAAGCAGGTAAGACGAAACACCCACCAGCTCCCAGAAGATATACATCTGGAAAATGTTGGTAGCTACCACCAGACCCAGCATCGAGAAGCTGAAGAGCGACAGGAAAGCGTAGTAACGCTGGAAGCCCTTCTCGCCGTGCATGTAGCCCATACTGTAGATATGAACCATGAGCGAGACTGTCGTAATCACAACCAGCATCATCACCGAAATAGGATCGAGCAAGATACCCAGATCGATATGCAGGTGCTCGGTAAAGCGCAACCACTCAAAATTGACCGGCTGCAAGGTTTCAAAAACGCCTTCGGCATTGCGCGGCATAGTAAAATAGTTGAACGCTACCACATAGGCCAGCACGGCCGTTACGGTCAGCCCGAGGGTTCCCAGAATACCGGCTACACGCTCGCTCAACTTATGCCCCACAAGTCCCAGAAAGAGGAACATGCAAAGCGGAAGTAAAAGTATTATCACTGAATATTCCATATCGATCAATATTTCATTTTATCAAGGTTATGCACGTCAACATTCCGGATGTGGCGGAAGATGTTGATAATGATCGCAATGGCAAGCGCTGTCTCGGCAGCGGCAATACCTATTGCAAAGAGGGTGAAAAAGAATCCCTCCAATGCCTCGGGAAAAAGGTAACGGTTGAACACCACAAAGTTGATGTCGGCCGCATTGAGCATCAATTCGAGCGAAATGAGCATCGCCAGCATATTCTTACGCGTAACGAACCCGTAAACCCCGGCAAAAAACATGATGGTACTTACCACCAAATAGGCAATCATTGGTATTTCCATAGTTCTTATCTTTTACGGGCAATCATAATGCCACCGATGATACAAGCCAATAACAACACACTGAGCGCTTCGAAGGGCAACAGGTACTGGAACTTGTCCATTCCCATGAGAGCATGTCCTATCACCTTCATGTCCACCTCGCCGGTGATGACACTGGTGAGCGGTTTGGTGAAGAACGGATAGGTGAGCAGCGTATAGCCGCACACGATTGCACCGAATATCGAAGCTATGAGCCCGACCACGCGTTTCTTCGGGGTAAGCAACTGCGCCTTGTCGCCGGGATGACTCGTCAACAAGATCGAGAAGACAAACAGCACTACAATACCACCGGCATAGACGGCTAACTGTACTGCTCCCAAGAAGGTGAAGTCAAGCTGAAAGTAAATACCGGCTGTCGCAAACAGAACGAACAGGAGGTACGTGGCTGCCCGCAAAATGCGTCGCGTGGTGACTGTCAAGATCGAGCACACCACGATGACCAATGCCAGCAAGCCAAAAATAACTTGATTTGCTATTTGTTCCATAATGTTAATCTATTATTTTTCGGTTGGGTTATCGGTATGATTGAGAATCTTCACCAGTTTCTCGCGCCGGAATACGGCGTGTTCAAATTCGTTGGTGAACTTGATGGCATGGTGAGGACATGTAGTCACACACATCTGACAGAAGGTGCAACTGCCCAGGTCATACACATATTTATCTAACACTCGCTTGGTCTTACCATCTTCGGTGGTAATCTTCGACGCCTCGATCTTAATCGTCCCGTTGGGGCAATTCATCTGACAAATACCGCAAGCCACACATTTGTGCTGCCCGTTTTCATCGTAAATCAAGGTCAACGTACCTCTGAAACGCTCGGGGATTTTCAAGGTCGCCCGGTTTTCGGGATACTGTTCGGTAACTTTCCGGCTCAAGAAGTATTTACCGGTAACCCCCATTCCTTGAAGAAGGCTCAGCAATCCTTTCCAGAAAGATGTCATGTAATTTTTTAAACTTCCCATAAATTTCTTTATAGAACTCTTATTTTATTAGTTAACACTATGGTTTATTTCGTTCGTCAAAAAGAGCCTGGCACACCAAGCTCCCAATCTCGATATATCAATCTTGTGCGCCTTGTCCTCCTGCAATATCCAACAACTCGGAAGTAATGCTTTGCTGACGCAACTTGTTGTATTCCAGTTGCAAATCGTCCAACAATTCTTTTGCATTATCGTTTGCCGACTGCATGGCCATCACCCGTGCCGCCTGTTCCGAAACCCGGTTCGAACTGATAGCTTCCTGCATATTTGCCAAGACATAAAGCGGCAGTACCTCATTATAGATGGTATTCACATCGGGCTCGAACAAGTAGGGCTTATTGCGCTCGACCTTCTCGCCGGTAACCAAATCGCCGGCCGAGATAGGCAATAGCTTGCGCGTAGCCAACAGTTGTTTACTGGCACTCTTGTAATGGGTATATACGACCTCTATTTCGTCGATTTTGCCTGCCAGGAAGTCGCGGGTAAGTTCGCTCGTGAAACGGGCAATCTCTTCGCCCGAACTCTTGGCCGTCATGTAATCGACTACGGCAATCTCCACACCCTTGCCCACCAGTTTACGGGCAAATTGAGAGGCTTTCTTTCCTACCGGATAAACAACAAACATCACGGAATTACCGGCCTCTTCACGCCCCCGGTTTATCAGCTCGAGTGTGCGTTTAAACAGATTCATGTTGAATGCGCCACACAATCCCTCGTCCGAACTGAGCAAGACTACGGCCCTCCGCTTCACGGGACGTGCCTCGGTGAGCGGAGAACTGTATTCTGCATCGGCAGAAATAAGATGATTGATAGTACGCTGAATCTGATCCCGGAACGGCCGAACACGGCGCAAAGCCATATCGGCTTTGTGCATCTTGGCCGACGAAATCATCTTCATCGCACCGGTTATTTTTTCGGAAGAAGCGACCGAGCCGATTCTTCCTTTCAAGTCGCGCATTGATGCCATAGTTTATGCCTTAAATCGGTTAGCCACCTCGGTAGCGACTTCGGTCATCAGGGCGGCAATCTTGTCGTCGAGATGTCCTATACGCAGTTCGTCCAGGACCTCGTGGCTATATTTTGATTTCAATATCTGCAAATACAATTTCTCAAATTCGGCTACCTTCTCGAGGGGTACATTGTGCAACAGGCCTTGCGTACCGCAATAGATGATGGCAATCTCCTCCTCGACAGGTATCGGCGAGTATTGGGGCTGAATGAGGATTCGCTCGTTCTTGCGACCCTTGTCGATGGTCATGGCCGTTACGGGGTCTACATCGCCACCAAACTTGGTGAACGACTCGAGCTCGCGGAACTGGGCCTGGTCGATCTTCAGGGTACCGGCAATCTTCTTCATGGCCTTCACCTGAGCATCGCCACCTACACGCGATACCGATATACCTACGTTGATGGCGGGGCGCACACCCTGGTTGAAGAGGGCGGTCTCCAGGAATATCTGACCGTCGGTAATCGAAATTACGTTGGTAGGAATATAGGCCGATACGTCGCCGGCTTGAGTCTCGATGATAGGCAATGCCGTGAGCGAACCGCCACCTTTTACCATCGGTTTCAAAACCTCGGGCAGGTCGTTCATCGAAGCGGCAACCTCGTCGTTGTCAATAATCTTGGCTGCACGCTCGAGCAGACGGGAGTGCAGATAGAAAATATCGCCCGGATAGGCTTCACGACCCGACGGACGGCGAAGAATCAGCGAAATTTCACGATAGGCCACAGCCTGTTTCGAGAGGTCGTCGTAGATGACCAGAGCGTGACAGCCACGGTCTCTGAAGTATTCGCCGATAGCGGCTCCGGCAAACGGTGCATAGTAGCGCATCGCAGCCGAGTCGGAGGCGTTGGCCGCCAACACAACCGTATAGTCGAGCGCTCCATGCTCCCGCAACGTATTGACCAAGGCAGCTACCGACGAGGCTTTCTGTCCGATAGCTACATAGATACAGTACAAGGGGTCGCCGTTTTTGTAATTTTCTCGTTGGTTGATAATCGTATCGATGGCGATAGCCGTTTTACCGATCTGGCGGTCGCCGATAATCAACTCACGCTGTCCGCGGCCTATGGGCACCATCGAGTCGATGGCCTTGATACCGGTCTGCAAAGGCTGGTTCACAGGCTGACGGAAGATTACACCCGGAGCCTTGCGCTCGAGGGGCAATCGGATGAGATCGCCCTGGATAGGCCCTGCACCGTCGATAGGTTCACCCAACGTGTTGATAACTCGACCAAGCAAACCTTCGCCTACGGGCAGAGAAGCAATTTCGCCGGTACGGCGAGCCGTCATATTCTCGGTAACCTTATCGACATTATCGAGCAAAATGACACCCACATTACTCTCCTCCAGGTTCATGGCCACGCCGTGCACGCCGTTTTCAAACTCGATCAGTTCGTTGGAGCGCACATTGTCGAGCCCGTACACATGGGCCACACCATCACCGACTTCGAGAACAGTACCTACTTCTTCGAAATTGATTTTGGAATCGACCTCGTCGAGTTGTTTTTTCAATATATCCGATATTTCACTGGGTTTTATCATATCACTTGCTGTTTAGCAATTTCAAACGCAATTTTTTTAATTCACTATTGACCGAAGCATCTAATTGCATCGAATCTACGCGCAAAATAAATCCGCCGATAAGGGTGGGATCTATTTCATAAACAAATTCCAGCGTCTTGTCCGTTTGCTTTTTCATAAGGTCACCGATACGGCCCAGCACCTCTTTAGGCAAAGCGGTAGCCGTGGTTATCGTCACCCGGGCAATGTGATTGGCCCGACGGTAGATATCCTGATAGGCCAACCCGATAGACCTTACAAACGTTTCGCGACGGTTCTTGATAACTAACTGAACAAAACGGAGCAGGTAGTCGTCGGGCTTTTCACCGAAAGCCGATGACAACACCCGTACCTTGTCCGATGGAGATAGAGCCGGGTTACCCAATATCTTGGAAAACTCTGGATGTGTCTTGAAGGCATCATCAAAGCGTTTCATCTCTTCATAAATTGCCTCGGCTACACCATGTTCCCGGGCATATTTATAAAGAGCCTTCGCATATCTATTCGGTATTAACCCCTCGTTCATGTTCTATTAGTTTTGATTCTCAATTTCATTCAACAGTTTGTCGACCATTTCGACCTGGGTCTTGTCATCGGAGAGTTGCTTACGCACCATCTTCTCGGCAATTTGCAGGGCAAACTGGCTCACCTCGCGACGGAACTGGAGTTCCGACTCTTTGCGAGCCTGCTCGATCGACACGGCCGCAGCGTCCATCACTTTTTTAGCTTCTACCGAGGCAGCCTGACGAGCTTCTTCTATAATCTGAGTCTTCATCTGGGCTGCTTCGTGCAGAATCTCCATTTGTTGTTTCTGCGCTTCGACCAAAAGAGCTTTGGCTTCGGCCTGTGCGTTGTCCAGGTGCGATTTTGCCTCTTGGGCATACTCGACCCCTTTGTCAATGAACTCGGCTCGTTCGTCGAGGCTGCGCAAGATGTACGGCCAGCCAAACTTGGCGAGTATGACAAACAGGATGACGAAGACAACGAACATCCAGAATACCAACCCTATTTCGGGCGTGAACAGTTCCATATCTTATGATTAGATGAACAAGGACAGCACGCAAACGATTACAGCAAACAGGGCAACACCTTCGACAAGGGCTGCAATCACAATCATGTTGCTTCGAATATCGCCACTGGCTTCGGGCTGACGGGCAATAGCATCCATTGCCGACGAACCGATCTTACCGATACCTACACCGGCTCCGATAGCTGCGATACCAGCACCAATACATGCTCCCAATTTAGCCAGACTTGCGCCGGCTGCTGCTTGTAATAAAATCATTCCTAACATAATGTTTGTTGTTTAGAGATTATACACTTATTTTATTTTTCTACTTTTTCTGTTTTTCCTTCATGATGCCCCTCGACCTGTGCCAACGAAATGAACAGCGTCGAAAGCATCGTAAATACATAGGCCTGGATAAACGATACCAGGGTGTCTATCATCAGCATGAAGAGCGAGAAGAGCACCGATATGACGGTTATGCCGCCTACGACCACGGCACCAAAAGCGCCGAAGATAAAGATGAGCGAGATGAGCGACAGGATAATCATGTGACCACCCATCATGTTGGCAAAGAGACGGACCATGAGGGCCGCCGGTTTGGTGAAGATACCAAACACCTCGATGAGCGGCATGATGGGAAGCGGGAACTTCAACCACAGAGGCACATCGGGCCAGAAGGTCTCTTTCCAGTACTCCTTGGTTCCTTTCACATTCACCACGATAAAGGTACACAAGGCCAACACCATGGTGACGGCGATATTGCCTGTCAGGTTGGCTCCACCGGGGAAGATGACTATCAGCCCCAGCAGGTTCATCAACAAGATGAAGAAGAATATCGTAAGCAGGTAGGGGGCAAAACGGGGGGCCTTGTCGCCCAGCGTGCTCTTGATGACTCCCGTATAGATAAACTCGATGAGGAACTCGATGGCTCCTACCCCCTTACGAGGTGCCTTGTAGTGCTTCTTCTTGTACCAGCGAGCTACCGAGAGCACACACCAGAGGCACAACAGAGCGGCGATAATCAGGGCCAACACGTTTTTCGTAATCGACAAATCGAGCGGCCGGTAACGGTTGCCCTGGTCGTCGACACTCTCGACCTTGCCCTTGTTGGGGCCGTCTTGAGCAATATAGAAACCCTCGTACTGCTGCCCGTGTTCGAGACGGCTCGACCAGAAGATGTTCCAGTCGCCCTTATAGTCTCTCACAATAACCGGAAGCGAGATCTTGTGCTCGTGCGAGAAAGGCAACTCCCAGCTATATTCATCGAGCAGGTGCTTAAAAATCGTCTCTTTCGGGTTAAAGGCTTTCTCCTCTTCCGTGCCGCTCGTCTCTTGAGCCGACAGGTTGAACGAAAAGGCCATCAACAAAAAAGCTACTATGTATGCGATTTGTTTTCTCATCTCTTTTTACTCCAGCAATTACCGTATGCACACAGCCACACGGTTGTTATCCACATCGACAAACCCGCCACCGACAGGTACCGAATGGCGTTCGCCTGCCGTCACATATTCAATGGTACCGGCATCGAGCGTCGAAATCAGCGATGCATGATTTTCAAGAACGGTAAACGAACCTTGGGCACCCGGCAAGGTGACCGATTCGACCTCTCCCTGGAAAAGGATTTGTTCCGAAGATATAATTTCAAGTACCATAATTCATTCCTCTTTTTAGTGAGCCGCTTGGGCCTGCTCCAACAATTTCTTACCCTTGGCAATAGCCTCGTCGATCGTACCTACGTTCAAGAAGGCTTGCTCGGGATACTCGTCCATCTCGCCGCTGAGAATCATCTTGAAACCGCGAATCGTCTCCTCGAGCGGAACCATCACACCGGGCACGCCGGTAAACTGTTCGGCTACATGGAAGGGTTGCGAGAGGAACCGTTGTGCTCGACGAGCCCGGTTTACCACCAGCTTGTCCTCGTCAGACAACTCGTCGACACCCAGGATAGCGATAATATCCTGCAACTCGTTGTAGTGCTGCAACAACTGTTTCACGGCCTGAGCCACCTGATAGTGCTCCTCGCCCACGATATGGGGGTCGAGAATACGCGAGGTCGACTCCAGCGGGTCTACGGCCGGGTAGATACCCAGCTCCGATATTTTACGGCTCAACACCGTAGTTGCATCCAGGAAGTTGAAGGTCGTGGCCGGTGCGGGGTCGGTCAAGTCGTCGGCCGGCACATAAATGGCCTGAACCGAAGTGATAGATCCCTGCTTGGTCGAGGTGATACGCTCTTGCAATTTACCCATCTCGGAGGCCAGCGTCGGCTGATAACCTACGGCCGAAGGCATACGGCCCAAAAGCGCCGACACCTCGGATCCGGCCTGAGTGAAACGGAAGATGTTGTCGATAAAGAGCAGAATCTCTTTACCACCGCCATCGGAGTCGCGGAATTGCTCGGCAACCGTCAAACCGGCCAGAGCCACACGCAAACGGGCTCCCGGCGGTTCGTTCATCTGGCCGAACACCAAGGTGGCCTGCGACTGGTTCACCTGCCCCATATCGACATCCTGCAGATTCCATTCGCCACGAGCCATACCCTCCTCGAACTTCTTGCCATACGACATGATACCCGATTCGATCATCTCGCGCAAGAGGTCATTACCTTCACGAGTACGCTCACCTACACCGGTGAATACCGAGAATCCGTTGTGTCCCTTGGCAATGTTGTTGATAAGTTCCTTAATCAGCACGGTCTTACCTACACCGGCACCACCGAACAAACCGATTTTACCACCCTTCGAATAGGGTTCGAGCAAATCGATTACCTTGATTCCCGTATAAAGTATCTCGGTACTGATAGAGAGGTCGTCAAAAGCCGGAGCCTCCTGGTGTATCGATTTCAATTCGGTATAATCCAGAGCAGGAAGGTGGTCGATCGTCTCGCCCAACACATTCATCAAACGCCCTTTTAACTGTGAGCCCGTAGGCATTGACAAGGGCCGTTGCAAGTCGATTGCTTTCATACCGCGGACAAGACCGTCGGTAGAATCCATTGCGACGCAGCGTACCGTATTTTCACCGATATGTTGCTCCACTTCGACAATCAGGTCGGAGCCGTTTTCACGCTCGATTTTCAGTGCAGCATAAATAGGCGGCACGTCGTTACCTTCGCCTTCGAAGGTGACATCGACAACCGGCCCGATGACCTGCGTGATATATCCAAATTTATCTGCCATAGCTTTACCTCTATTATCAGTATTATATTTTATCCATTAAAAGTGCAGCCCGTAAATCACGATGAGCACCATTACAAAGAGATTTATCAAGTTCAGCGGTAACAAGTATTTCCACTCGAGACGCAACAGCTGGTCGATTCTCAAACGAGGGAAGGTCCACTTGAACCAAATGATTATAAACGAAATCACAATGGCTTTACCAAAGAACCAAACCACCGACGGGATATAGTCCATAACGTGGTTGAAGCTCTCCCATCCGGGAATATGCAACGGCATCCAACCTCCCAGGAAGAGCAGCGAGGCTACACCCGAAACAATGAACAGGTTCAAATACTCGGCCAGATAGAAGAAACCGAAGTGGATACCCGAATACTCGGTGTGATAACCTGCCGTCAACTCACTCTCGGCCTCGGGCAAGTCGAACGGGCCACGGTTGGTCTCGGCCGTACCGGCAACCAGGTAAATGAGGAAAGCCACGATGGCGGGGATATGACCCGTGAAGATGAACCAGCCGTTGTTCTGTGCCTCGACGATACCGGTAATCGACATCGTACCGGCAAAGACTACCATCGTCAACACCGACAACCCGATGGAGAGCTCATAGCTCACCATTTGAGCACCGCTTCGGATGGCACCGATCAGGGTGTATTTGTTGTGGCTCGACCAACCGGCCAGCAGGATACCCAGCACGCCAATCGACGATACGGCTATCAGGAAGAAGATACCGATGTTGAAATCGATCACCTGCAACCCTTTACCGAAAGGCAAGCAGCCGAAGGCCAACATCGAGGCCACAATAACCAGATAAGGAGCCAGATTGAACAGGAACTTATCGATGTGGCTCAACGAGATCAACTCTTTGATCAGAATCTTGAACATATCGGCCACGCTCTGGAATATACCGTAGGGGCCTACTCGATTGGGACCCAGACGGCATTGGAAGAAGGCGCACACCTTACGCTCGAAATAGATGTAGAACAGGGCCAACACCGCATACAACAGCAGCAGCGCCACGCCTACCAGTACAAATTCAATCAGCAAAGCTCCCCAGCCGGGCATTACACTCCTCAACAAATTATCTATCCAGTGGGTAACTATCGAAAAGTCGAACATAACTTATTCTTTAATTTATTTTTGATTACTAATTATCTGTCCATATCGGGGATTACATAGTCGAGCGAACCGCCGATGGCAATGAGGTCGGCAATTTTACCACCACGACACATCGGGTCGAGCCCGCCGACCAGCGGCAAGCAGGCCGAGTTGATTTTCAACCGATACGGATTCTTATCCCCATGACTCTCGATAAAGATACCTATCGGGCCACGACTGGCCTCGACCTGACGGAAGTAACGGCCTTCGGGCAGTTTGATAATAGGTTTCATCTTCAGTGCATAATCGCCCTCGGGGATATTGTCGATGAGTTGTTCGATGATGTGGATCGACTCCAGTATTTCATCCATACGCACCATGTAGCGGGCAAATACATCGCCCTCGGTGCGGACAATCTCTTTGAACTCTACCTTGTCGTACATGGCATAGGGGTGGTTCTTGCGCACGTCGCAGGCCCAGCCCGAAGCACGGCCCGACGGGCCGGCAATGCCGTACGAGATAGCATCCTCGCGAGAGAGCAGACCTACGCCTTTCATACGTTGCTGTGCAATCACGTTGCCCGTAAAGAGGGTGTGATAGTCTTTCAGCATGCCGGGCAAGTAGGCGCAAAACTCTTTCACCTTGCGTTGGAAGTCGGGATGAATGTCGGCCATAAGACCGCCAATCGTATAGTAGTTGAAGGTCATGCGGGCACCACAAGTCTCTTCAAAGATGTCGAGTATTTTCTCACGATCGCGGAAACCGTAGAAGAAAGCCGTCGTTGCACCCAAGTCCATGCAAAAGGTTGCATAAAAGAGCAAGTGCGACGAGATACGCATCAACTCATCCATGATGGTGCGCACATATTGTGCACGGGCCGGGATTTCGAGTTGAAGGGCATCCTCGATACAGAGGCACACGGCGTGACGGTTTTGCTGAGCCGACAGATAGTCGAGACGGTCGGCAAAGTGGAGTGTCTGCGGATAGGTGAGCGATTCGCACAACTTCTCGATTCCGCGGTGTACATAACCGCAATAGACATCGATTTTCTTGACAATCTCACCCTCGAGCGAGGTGCGCAGACGCAATACACCGTGCGTAGCGGGGTGTTGGGGACCGATGTTCACGACGAACTCTTCGGGTGCGAATATCGTGTTGGTGCGCTCCTCGAGTTTACCGTCGGGAGTCTCGACAATAGCGTGCGTTACATCGTCGACAGCCTCATGCTCAAGCCGAATGGGGTTAACCTCGGGGCTGGCATCGTAGTCTTTGCGCAGGGGGTATCCCACCCAGTCGTTGCGCAGGAACAACCGGCGCATGTCGGGGTGGTTGATGAAGCGGATGCCGAAGAAGTCGTAGACCTCACGCTCGTACAGATAGGCCGATTTCCAAAGGTCGGTAACCGAATGGAGCAACGGGTTTTCGCGGTCGGCCGTTTCGACTTTCACCGAAACTTGAGAATTGTCGGCCGTGCATGTGAAATAATAGACACAACCCAAGGTCTCGCCCCAGTCCATGCCTACGATAGAAACCAAATAGTCGAAGTGCAGTTTGTCGTGCAAATAGAGTGCCAAATCGTGCCACTTGGCATCGGGAACCGACACTTCCAGAATGGTTCCTTCTACAAAGGTAGCCTCCGGCAGAAAACTGCTTATTTCTTGCTGTATGTTTGCCATATAGGTAACTTATATTATTTTCCTAATACTTTCTCTCGTTTTTCCTGACGATTTACGCCACCGAAGAATTTCTCCACTTTCACCTTACGTTGCAACTGCATCAAGCCGTAGAACATGGCTTCGGGTCTCGGAGGACACCCCGGGATATAGACATCGACCGGAAGAATTTCGTCAACTCCTTTCAATACGTGATACGATTTTCTGAACGGCCCGCCCGATACGGCACAACCACCCACGGCTACCACATACTTGGGCTCGGCCAGCTGGTCGTACAACCGGCGCAATACAGGCGCCATGCGGTGTACGATGGTACCGGCTACCATCACAAAGTCGGCCTGACGCGGACTGGCACGAGCTACTTCAAACCCGAAACGGGCCATGTCGTACCGCGCTGCGCCGAGCGACATAAACTCGATACCGCAGCAACTTGTCGCAAAGGTAAGAGGCCACAGCGAGTTGGAGCGGCCCCAGTTGATAACCTCGTCAAGGCATCCCACCACCACATTGGTATTGGACGCTTTGAGTTCATTGATAAGCTGTTCAATATATTCATTGTCTTTGAAGTCTTCATACTTCATCGATTTGATTTTCACTTCCATTCGAGTGCTCCTTTCTTCCAGGCATATACCAATCCCAGGATAAGTACTACCATGAAAAATAAAATATTAAATAATCCGGCTACACCTAAATCTTTCAATATAACCGCCCAGGGGAACAAGAATACCGTTTCGACGTCGAACATCAGATACAGAATGGCAAACAGATAATAGCCTACCTTGAACTGCATCCACGATTCTCCTCGCGAGGGGATACCACACTCATAGGGCTCTCCCTTTTGCGGATTGAACGAGCGTGGCGAAATGAGGCCGGCTATCAACAGAGCCGCTCCTACCAGCGCCAATCCGGTAATCAATACAACTACAAATAGTGCAGAATTCATACGTTAATTTAGTTTGTATTTATTTTTTATTTTCCTTTCCAAATAACAAAGCCCCGTATTGTCACGAATGCAATACAAGGCCCGGTTGATAATTGTTATACACGAATCCCGAAAAAGAGATACGACACGGCCCTGCCATACAACCCTTCGTGCAGTTCCATATCGCCTTATTCCATTCCGAGACTTGCATATAAATTCTATTTTATTTCTATTCAAGGGGTTAATGCCGCAATTTCAGATATTCCCGAGCAGCGTTGTCCGTCCAGAAATCCTTCGTTTTACTGCAAATTATCCCTCGAAAATTTTTGTCGCACAAATATACAAATTTTATTTTCAACAAAAGGCCAAGGGTTTGTTCTTTTTTATTTTTATCTGCATTTGGAGCCGAATTATCCGGGATTTGGGACAGTCCCATAAAAAAGCCGAGCGACAGCCTTATGGCTGCCGCTCGGGCATATATCGAGCGAGTCGATTCGATTACAAGGTATCGAGAGTCTTGAGGGCCTCGATAATCTCGGTATTCTGCGGATCCAGTTCGAGCATCTTGTTCCAATAGTCTTTGGTAGCAGCGATGGCCTCGTTTTTCTTGGCGGGATTGGTTGTCTGCAGATAGTTGTAGTAACCCAGGTATTTGTAAGCCTCGATGTAAACACGTTTCGTAGCGGCCTTCTCTTTGTTGGTAGCATCCTGGTCGAGGATACCCAGCGTCTCTTCATAGAGCGGTTTGGCCAAGCCCTCTTTCAGTTCGGGGTCACGCACGGCGGCGGCACGGGCACGCCACAGATAACCGCGGTAGTCCGTCGGAGAACGCTCTACAACCACCTGGAACATTGAGTCGGCTTTAATCAGATACATGTCGCGCAAGGGGATGCTGTCCATGGCAGCCTGTCCGGCGCTGTAACAGATCTGACCCAGCAGATAGTAGTCCATCACGCGTTGGTTGTTTACGGTGTCGGCAGCCATGTATTGCTCGTATACGCTGATGGCATTTACATAGTCTTTGTTGCGCTCGTAGGTATCGCTCAACACTTTGAGAATGTCGGTACGGGTGTTGTCCAGTTCGTAGGCTTTCTCGTATTGTACGATAGCCTCGGCATATTTTTTCTCTTTCGAGAGGATGTCGCCATAGGTCAGGTAATCACGAGCGGTGAATACGTTGTCGCCGGGGTTCATGCCCAGGAACTCGATGGCAGCCTGCTCGGCAGCCTCCATGTTGCCCAACTCGTAGTTGTCGTACATGACGATACGGCGGATTACGAAGTTCTCGGGGTCGTGAGCCAAAATCTCTTTGGCCAGCTCCAGCGACTCGTCATAGCGCTTGCCGTAGAAGAGCAGCGTAGCCAGACGGGGACGGTCGGTCTGGAAGTGGTTGGGATTCTGCATATACTTCTCATAAGCGGCAGCGGCCTTGGTGTATTGCGAGTTTTTGTAATAGGCTTCGGCCATTTCGCGCTGTGCAATAGCCGAGTTGGGAGCGATCTCCTGCAGCTCCTCGAGTTTCTGGATAGCCAGCGTGGGGTTGATGTCGAAGTAGATGTGCGAATACTTTACATAAGCCTCGATACAGTTGGGATCGAAATAGATGGCGTTTTCATAGCGTCCGCAAGCGTCGCCATACTTCTGTTGGTCTACCAGCACATCGCCCTCGAACATGAAATAGTCGGGGTATTTCTTATCGGCTTTGTACGATTTCTTCATATACTCTTCGTAGCCGGGGGTACCGGTTTCGTAGTAGGCTTTGGCAATTGCCAGATTGATACCGGCATCTTTCTTGTTCTTACCTTTGAGAGCCTCCTTGAAATATTTCTCGGCCTCTTTTTCGGCAGCTTCCTTGTCCGAACCGGTCAAAGCGAGTTTACCTTGGCCTACGTTATTGTAGGCATAGAGGGGATCTTCGGTGAGACCTTTCTTGTAATATTCGGCAGCCGTGGTGTAGTCTTTGTTACCGAAAGCGATTTCACCCAGGTAATAATACGATTCTGCCTTATTGGTTCCTGCATCGTCGAGCGTACGCTCCAACAGGATTTTTGCCCGATCGGGCTGACCCGCTTTGAAATACTCTATTCCATCGGTATAGCTGGCAGCAAAAGCGGTCAACGAGCCGGCAGCAAGGAACAGTGAAAATAAGAATTTAAGACTTGATTTCATTGATATATATTTAAGTTGATAATTTTCTGCTTAGTTAAAAATTTTCGGTAATGCTTACATCTCTTTTTAACGCGATATTGGCTTGCCAAGGTACAATACCTGTCTTAAAAATTATTAACTGACCACGTTGCGAAGAGACAAACTTGGTAAAACCGGTGGGCAGTCCGTTGCGCGGATCTGTCGTAATCATGTAAATCGGACGGGTGAGCGGATAGTCGCCCGTAGCTATGTAGTATTGATAAGGTTTGTAGGGATCGTATCCCGGAGCCTTGCGAACGGCCATCACTTTGACCACATCGGTAAACGAGGTGTTGGTCGAGTCGGCCTCATTGCCTATCCAACTGGCACCTATCACACCTATCGCATTGGGGGTTTGTGCCACATAGTCGATAACGGCCTGATTGGATTTCTGGGCATACAGCCCTTGGTACAGAGGTTTGCCCTGACACAAGGAGTCTATGGCATAGCGCATGGAACTGGAGCCCTGATTGTCGAACACGAAATTGATTTTGCCCAGCGACGAACCGGGATAGATCTGATTCCAGGCCGTAGCCTCGCCGGTCACAATCTTGCGCAACTCATCGACCGAGATGACGTCGTGCTTGTTGTTCTTGTTCACAATAAAAGCGATGCCGTCGAGAGCAATCTGTACGGTACGTACCCGCAACTGACGCGACTTGAACGACGCCTCTTCCTGCGGAGTGAGCTTGCGGGTGGCTACAGCCAACCGCACACTGTCTTGCAGCAACATGTTCAACGCCTCGGCTTCGCTCACATAATAGGGAATAATCGAAGCCTTGGGATAAGCAGCCTCAAATACGGTAATCTCTTGCTCCATGATGGGCTCGAAACTTTCGTCACAACTAATGTCGATTACCCCCGAGGTGATGGTCTCCTTCACTTTGCGCTCGCCCTTCTCGTCTTCACTGTTTTGGCACGACGAGCACGACGAAACGAGGGCTGCAAGAAGCACGACAAACGAAAATGACAGCAACTTATTCATAATCCCATTTTTTTATTTCATTCCTACGAACAATCGGTATCCCCTGAAAACTCCATATACAGCAAACACGACCCCCATAATATAGCGCACAATGTCATACAAGTTGGAAAAGAAGGTGGTGAAAAGCAACAAATAAGCCATACCCAGATAGATGGCTATCATAATCATGCCCAAAACGACATTCATACCCAGCGGACGCCGTTTTGCCTCGGCGTTCTCTTCTTCGTCATAGCGGCCGTATTTCTGTTCCATAGATATTGATTTTTTATAAAATACCCGCAACCTAAAATCATGGGATAATAGGCTGCGAGTATTATATTCACGAATCTCTTGGTTAAAACAATCGAGAGATTACAAAAGTTTAAATACAACGGGCAATGTGAAGTATACCGGCACGTTGTTACCGTTTTGCTTACCGGGAATCCACTTGGGCATGCTCTTCACAACGCGGATAGCCTCCTTGTCGCAAGTGGGGTCCAAACTACGCAATACAGTCACGTTGTCGATGGTACCGGTCTTCGATACGACGAATCGCAGAATTACACGACCCTGAATACCGTTTTCCTGAGCGATAACCGGGTATTTGAGGTTATCACGGATAAACTTCATCAGCTCGGCTTCGCCACCGGGGAAGGTAGGCATCTGCTCTACAGCTTCGTAGGGTTTCTCTTCCTCTACGACAGGTTCGGCAATCACTTCGCGGAAGTCGGCAATATCCTGACCGTGTTCTTCGTCATTACCTTTTACGTCGGCGATAGAGATGTTTACTTTCGACTGAGTCAACTCGTCTTGCGACTTCAACTCTTCTTCGTCAGAAACCTCTTCGTCTTTCTTGATTACAGGTGCGGTAAATTTGATAGAACTCTTCAAGGGAGGGGGGGGAGGCGTTTCTACCAAGGGTTGAACCTCTTGTTTCTCTACCTCGGCCTCGGGCAGTTGCGACATTTCTACTACGGTAGAAATCTCTTCTTCAGCTTCACCAATCTTGAAAGAATCCACAATATACGGGAGCGCAAAGGCAAAAGCTACAACACAGATAACACCTACGGTGGCCCATGTGTAACGCTTAGGCGAATTTACCCGCAACAGGTATGCGCCGAATGCTTTGTTTTTCCCGACAAAAACTAAGTCGCACCATTCTTTCGAAGTTAAATCTACATTCTTTGACATTTTTCTTCTCCTTTAATGTGTACTATTAGTTCTTCAATGCGGTGTCTATCTGATCGGAAAGAGCACCTTTCTTCTCGTAATTCTCTATCAGGAACAGGTCGCCTTCGGTGATATCGACGATGGCATAACGGCCAATATCGCAGATAATCATCTCGTCGAGGGCATCGATCAGGTTGCGGTACGAAGCACCGTTTTTACCATTCTCATCAGCCAGTTTGGCCTTGATCATCACCACAGGCGAACCTTTGGTTTTCTTGGCCTCGGTAACCAGCGAATCGAAAGTCACCTCGTCGATCTCTTTTCTCTTTTTACGTTCCTTCAAATCTTTCACCTTGTTCACAACGGTCTTGTTGCGTTCAAGGAGGAGAGCTCTCAGACCATCTGCTCCATAAGACGATTCAACCAGCGAGGTATAATCTTCGTATTTGGGTTGTCCCAGGTAGTAGAATACCCGGTCGTTGTCGCCCAACAGGATGGTTATAGCCTCCGATTCCTTCACCTTATTTTGCTCTTCTTCTGTTACCTTGTCGTTGGTAGGCATACTGATCTCCATTGTCTGGGGTTTGCTCAACGTCGTACAGAACATGAAGAAGGTGATCAAAAGCATGTTCATATCAACCATGGGAGTAAAGTCCACATGGATTTTCATTTTCTTCTGTTGTCCTTTCTTCCCGCCTTTACCCGAGTCTTTTACTTCTACTTCTGCCATAATTCAATTCCTTTCATGACTTTAGTTATTTTCTTCTTCTGCGGGTAAACTCTTCAATGAAGTAAGCAGATTGTAACGGTTTTCCTTGATGTCCTGCAACGAACTCATCACGTTTTTGATTTTGTCATAGGGGGTCGACTGGTCGGCCTTGATGGCAATCTTCAAATCGGGATTGTTCTTGCGGGCAGCACGTACCCATTCCTTAAACTCGTTGTTGGTACTGTCGCAGGGGATACCGTAGTTTTTGAGGGTCTTATCCTGGATATCGGATTTCAGATCAAGGAAACCCGGCATCTGTTTGATAGGTACACCAAACGAGTTTGCCAATCTGAACTTATTTATTTGCTCGGGAGTAAACGAGACTCCGTACATACTACTCATTGCGTTCAATACATTCACCCTATCCTCTTGTTTGTCGAGACTGATAAAGATTTTCCCGGACGGCTCGATCAAAACCTGAAGCACATTGATTTCAGGGATTTTGATTTCGGATACCGAAGAGGGGGTACTCACTTGCACAGGCTCTTTCTGAACGAAGGTCGATGTCAGCATGAAGAAAGTAAGCAGAAGCACGGTAACGTCACTCATCGCGGTCATATCGATGAGCGTACTCTTCTTTTTTACTTTTACTTTAGCCATATAATGGTCCTTTCGATTTTATGCCGATTACTTGTGAGTAGCAGCGAATGTGTTAACAATGCAGAAACCTACCTCGTCGATAGCGTAGGTGATGTTGTCGATTCTGTTAGAGAAATAGTTATACGAAATTACAGCGAGTGCACCAGTTGCGATACCGAATGCCGTGTTTACAAGGGCCTCGGAAATACCGGTCGACAGGGCAACCGAGTCAGGAGCACCGGCAGTGGCCAGAGCCTGGAACGATTTGATCATACCCAACACAGTACCGAGAAGTCCGACCAGCGTACCCAGCGTCGTCATGGTAGCAACGATAGGCAAGTTCTGTTGCATGGCAGGCATTTCGAGAGCGGCAGCCTCTTCGAGTTGTTTTTGGATAGCCTCGATTTTTTGTTCTTTCGACAGCGTGTCGTCGTGTTCAACTTCGCCGTAGCGGATAAGAGCCGAAGCAACTACGCTGGCAACCGTACCACGTTGTTTCTCGCAGAGAGCTTGAGCACCGGCGATGTCGCCTTTTTCCAAAGCAGCTTTTACAGCAGCTACGAATTTGTCGACGCTACCTTTACCTTTAACGCTCAACATGGCGATGAAACGCTCAACCGAGAGAACGATTACCGTCAACAGCAAAGTTTGCAGAATAGGTACGATGAAACCTCCTTTATAGATTGTACCCAGCAGATTCAGAGGATGTCCACCCTCGGGATCGCCACCTTCAAAGTTTGTAGGAGCACCAAGTACTTGAGTAAATACCACCAATGCGATGATAAAACAGATGATGATTACAATGAATGCGTTTTTTATACCGCGCACCTTGTTCTTTTTAGCTTTTTTAGCTTCCATAATTAAATAAAATCTAAGTGTTTGTATTAGTTATTTAGTTCAGTTCAATCCTTTATTTCACCCGTTCGGCACTGTATCCCGCGAAATTATCCTCGCTCGCACACTGCCTATTTCATAAAACGTATACACTCCTACATTTATTATATGCAAAGGGCTCTTTCCGAGGGCTCATCCCTTCTTTTCGAGTCCAATTGTTACCTTTTTTGCATTTGTGCGTCAAATGTAGCACAATATTTCGAGAGAAAAAAATAATTCTCTTTTTTTTTCTGTGACACTTTGTTCTCTATTTCCGATGTAGACAGGGAATCACAACCGCTTTACAATGAGTTTTTTTGCATCTTCTCCACCTCGTTTACGGGTGTATTCGAAAGGGCGAACCGACTGCCGATATTCCTGAATCTCGGACTTGCCACTCGATCGGGCGAAGCCGGTCGAACACCTTATTTTAAAGGGAAATTACCCGACCTTCCGCAACAACCGGCCTACCCCCACATGCACCCTGGAAAGGGACAGCAGACGACACCGCTTTAAAAAAAATAGAGATAAGTTTCTATCAGAAACCGAAAAGAATTGTAATTTTGCCAAAAATTTCATTTTCTACATCCATGATGAATCATGTAGTCAAAATCAAAAAAGGGCTCGACATTCAGTTGGAAGGTGCTCCAGCCCTTGAAATATCCAACTCGACAAACAGTCAGCTATACGCCATTATCCCCGACGATTTTACGGGATTGACTCCCAAGGTCGACGTCAAACCGGGCGACAAGGTTCTGGCCGGTTCGCCAGTCATGCACGACAAGACGCTCACCGATGTAGTGGTCACTTCGCCCGTAAGCGGCGAGGTAGTTGCCGTAGAGCGCGGCGAACGGCGCAAGGTGATGAAGATCACCATCAAGCCCGACGCCACACAACAAGCCGTCGAGTTCGGTAAAGTATCGCCCGACACGATGCAGGCAAGCGACCTGAAGGCGCTGCTGCTGAAGTCGGGCACGTTTGCATTTATCAAGCAACGTCCCTACGACATTATCGCCAACCCCAACACGACGCCGCGCGACATCTTCGTGACGGCATTCGACTCGGCCCCGCTGGCCCCCGACTATGCCTTTGTGCTGAAAGACGAGATGCACCACCTCGAAACGGGGTTGAAGGCGCTGGCACGGCTCACCCCGGGCAAGGTCTATGTGGGTGTTTCCAAACGGTCGCCCATCGAGGTCAAGAACGGCGAAACGGTCGTATTCGACGGTCCCCACCCCGCCGGCAACGTAGGGGTGCAGATCAACCACATCTCCCCCATCAACAAGGGTGAAATCGTGTGGACCATCAACGCCCTCGACCTGCTGTTCATCGGACGACTGCTCGAGACGGGTCATGTCGACTTCTCGCGGCTGGTGGCCGTCACCGGTGCAGAGGTGAACAAGCCCCACTATGTGCGCACCTGCGCCGGAGCGTCTATTGCCTCGATTACCCAGGGCATGGTCAAGCCGGCCGACTATGAGCGCCGCTACATCAGCGGCAACGTGCTCACCGGGTTCAACGCCGGAGCCGACGGCTATCTGGGTGCCCGACAGGCCCAGGTGACCGTAATCCCCGAAGGCAACAACTGCAACGAGTTCATGGGCTGGGCATCGCTCAATCCCCACAAATACAGCATGAGCCACTCGTACCTCTCGTGGCTGCTGGGCAAGAAACGTCGCTACGACATCGACGCCCGTATACGAGGCGGCGAGCGGGCCATCATCATGTCCGACGAGTACGACCGGGTATTCCCCATGGACATCTATCCCGAATACCTCATCAAGGCCATCCTGGCGTTCGACATCGACAAGATGGAGAATCTGGGTATCTACGAAGTGGCTCCCGAGGATTTTGCCCTGTGCGAATTTGTCGACACCTCGAAACTCGAGTTGCAGAAAATCGTGCGTAACGGCCTCGACCACCTGATGAAAGAGATGAACTAAGAGAAACAATAACCATTTTAATACAAAACAACTTTGAAAGCTTTAAAGAATTATATAGACAAAATCAAACCCCACTTCGAACCGGGCGGGAAATTGTCTATGTTCCAATCGGTATTCGAAGGGTTTGAATCATTCCTGTTTGTTCCCAACACCACCTCGCGTTCGGGAGTACACATTCACGACAGCATAGACTCGAAACGGACGATGACGGTCGTTATCGTCGCCCTGCTGCCGGCCCTGCTCTTCGGTATGTACAATGTGGGCTATCAGCACTACCTGGCCATAGGCGAGCTGGCACAGACGTCGTTCTGGTCGGTCTTCCTCTTCGGATTCCTGGCCGTGCTGCCCAAAATCGTGGTATCGTATGTGGTGGGTCTGGGCATCGAGTTTACCGCCGCACAGTTGCGTCACCACGAAATCCAGGAGGGCTTCCTGGTATCGGGTATGCTCATCCCCATGATTGTGCCGGTCGACACCCCGCTGTGGATGATTGCCGTGGCTACGGCCTTTGCCGTCATCTTTGCCAAAGAGGTATTCGGCGGTACGGGTATGAATATCTTCAACATCGCACTGGTAACGCGTGCGTTCCTCTTCTTTGCCTACCCCTCCAAGATGTCGGGCGACGAGGTGTTCGTACGCACGGGCGATACCTTCGGCCTGGGTGCCGGACAGGTTGTCGAGGGCTTCTCGGGAGCTACCCCGCTGGGGCAGGCTGCTACCCACACGGGCGGCGGTGCCCTGCAGCTGACCGACATTCTGGGTAACACGCTCTCGCTGCACGACATGTTCCTCGGGTTCATTCCCGGCTCCATCGGCGAGACTTCGACGCTGGCCATCCTCATCGGTGCCGTCATTCTACTGGCTACGGGCATTGCCAGCTGGCGCGTGATGCTTTCGGTATTCGCCGGCGGTATCGTGATGAGCCTCATCTGCAACTGGTTCGCCAACCCCGACATCTATCCGGCTGCACAACTCTCGCCCCTCGAGCAGATTTGCCTGGGCGGTTTTGCCTTTGCCGCCGTATTCATGGCTACCGACCCGGTAACGGGCGCACGTACCAATACGGGTAAATACATCTTCGGTTTCCTGGTGGGTGTGCTGGCCATCCTCATCCGGGTATTCAACAGCGGATACCCCGAAGGTGCCATGCTGGCCGTGCTGCTTATGAACGCATTCGCCCCGCTCATCGACTACTTCGTGGTCGAGGCCAATATCCGCCACCGTCTCAAACGAGCCAAAAACTTGACAAAATAGAATTACAGCTATGAACAAACAAGGTAATACATATACGCTCATCTATACCGCGGTTATGGTCATCGTCGTAGCCTTCATTCTGGCTTTCGCCGCCATTGGCCTCAAACCTGCCCAGCAGAAGAATATCGCTATCGACAAGATGAGCCAGATACTCAACTCGGTCAATATCGTGTCGACTCCCGAGAATGCTCAGGAGCTGTACGGCAAATACATCGACGACTCGTTTGTAGTCGATGCCAACGGCCAACTGGTCAAGGGCGAATCGTTCTCGATGAATATCGCCGACCAGCTGAAGCTGCCCGAAAGCCAGCGCACGCTGCCCATCTTTATCTGCACCGACGACTCGGGCTCGCCCAAATACATCATCCCCCTGTCGGGTGCCGGTCTGTGGGGCCCCATCTGGGGATACATCTCGATCGAGAACGACGGCAATACGGTCTACGGTGCCTACTTCGCTCACCAGAGCGAGACCCCGGGCCTGGGAGCCGAAATCGAGAAACCGCAGTTCCAGAAACAGTTCCAGGGCAAACACTTCTTCATCGACGGTGCCTTCATGCCCATCGCCGTGGAGAAGGCCGGACGGAAACCGCAAAACGGGGCCGACTACGTCGATGCCGTATCGGGTGGAACCATCACGAGCAAAGGGGTACAGAGCATGCTGCAAAGTTGCGTGGAACCCTATGCCCAATTTTTAGAATCGCTCAATTCAAAGAATATATAAGCCATGTTGTCAAAAAAGAATAAAGAGATACTTTTAGGGCCGCTCTCCAAGAACAACCCGGTGATCGTGCAGATATTGGGTATCTGTTCGGCCCTGGCCGTAACGGCAAAACTCGAACCGGCACTCGTCATGGCCGTATCGGTGACTGCCGTCGTCGCTTTCGCCAACGTCATCATCTCGCTGCTGCGCAATACCATCCCCAACAGCATCCGCATCATTGTACAGCTAGTAGTGGTTGCGGCACTGGTTATCATCGTAGATCAGGTGCTCAAAGCCTATATGTACCAGGTGAGCAAACAGCTCTCGGTCTTCGTGGGGCTCATCATTACCAACTGTATCCTTATGGGACGCCTCGAGGCCTTCGCGCTGAGCCATAAGCCCTGGGAGTCGTTCCTCGACGGTGTGGGCAACGGCGTAGGCTACGGCATCATCCTGGTCATCGTCGCCTTCTTCAGAGAGCTGCTGGGCTCGGGCACCCTCTTCGGGTACCAGGTTATCCCCCAACAACTCTACGACTGGGGCTACCAGAACAACGGTCTGATGATACTCCCGCCCATGGCGCTCATCACCGTGGCCTGCATCATTTGGGTACACCGCTCCCGCAATAAAGATTTGCAACAATAAGAAACCGCGATAAGCTACTTGATATATGGAAAATCTAAATCTGTTCGTCAGGTCTATCTTCATAGACAACATGATATTTGCCTACTTCCTCGGTATGTGCTCCTACCTGGCCGTATCGAAGAACGTGAAAACGGCATTCGGTCTGGGTATCGCCGTCACCTTCGTGCTGGCCATCACCCTGCCGGTCAACTATCTGCTCGAAACCTACGTGCTGAAAGCCGGCGCCCTCAAATGGCTGGGTCCCGAATATGCGCAACTCGACCTGAGTTTCTTGAGTCTGATTATGTTTATCGCCATCATCGCCTCGATGGTGCAGCTCGTCGAGATGTTCGTCGA
Source organism: Barnesiella sp. ET7 (assembly GCF_024733785.1). NCBI lineage: Bacteria > Pseudomonadati > Bacteroidota > Bacteroidia > Bacteroidales > Barnesiellaceae > Barnesiella > Barnesiella sp. ET7. Next base: position 53,550 of record NZ_JANRHM010000010.1, on the reverse strand, counting down.
GAAATACTCGCCCTCGCTCTACGCCTCGCTGGGTATCTTCCTGCCGCTTATCGCCGTGAACTGTGCCATCCTGGGTGGTTCGCTCTTCATGCAGCAGCGCAACTTCCCCACGGTAACGAGCGCCACCGTCTACGGTATCGGCTCGGGACTGGGCTGGATGCTGGCCATCGTCTGCCTGGCTGCCATTCGCGAGAAGCTCAGCTACTCCAACATACCGGCACCGCTGCGGGGCATCGGCATCACGTTCATCATCACCGGCCTGATGGGTATCGCCTTCATGAGCTTTTTAGGAATCAAACTTTGAAAGGAGAGTCACGATGTTATTAGCAATAAGTTCCATGTCAACGACAATCATATCGAGCATTGTTTTATTCTTGGGCGTATCGCTCCTGCTGGTAGTGATTCTGCTCATCGCCAAGAAATACCTGGTACCGTCGGGCAAGGCGGTCATCACCATCAACGACGACAAGAAGGTCGAGGTCGACACGGGCGGCAGCCTGCTGAGCACCCTGGCCAACGAGAAAATATTCCTCCCCTCGGCCTGCGGCGGAGGCGGATCGTGCGGACAGTGCCGCTGTCAGGTACTCGAGGGCGGCGGCGAAATTCTGCCCACCGAGCAGGTACACTTCTCGCGCAAGCAACAGATGAACCACTGGCGGCTGGGCTGCCAAGTGAAGGTGAAGAACGACATGAAAATCGTCGTTCCCGAATCGGTTCTGGGCGTGAAAGAGTGGGAGTGCGAGGTTATCTCGAACAAAAACGTGGCCACCTTCATCAAAGAGTTTATCGTGGCTCTGCCTCCCGGCGAGCACATGAACTTTATCCCCGGTTCGTATGCCCAAATCAAGATTCCTACCTTCGAGATGGACTACGACAAGGATATAGACAAGAGCCTCATCGGCGACGAATATTTGCCCTCGTGGGAGAAATTCGGACTCTTCGGCCTCAAGTGTAAAAACACCGAGCCCACCATCCGGGCCTACTCCATGGCCAACTATCCGGCCGAGGGCGACCGCATCATGCTGACGGTTCGTATCGCCACGCCGCCCTTCAAACCGAAACCTCAAGTGGGCTTCCAGGATGTGATGCCGGGTATCGCCTCGTCGTATATCTACACCCTGAAACCGGGCGACAAGGTAATCATGAGCGGCCCTTACGGCGACTTCCATCCCATCTTCAACTCGAAGCGCGAGATGATGTGGATCGGCGGTGGTGCCGGTATGGCTCCCCTGCGTTCGCAAATCATGCACATGACCAAGACCCTCCACACGACCGACCGCAAGATGTCTTACTTCTACGGTGCCCGTGCCCTCAACGAGGTCTTCTACCTGAACGACTTCCTCGAGCTGGAGAAGGAGTTCCCCAACTTCTCGTTCCACCTGGCCCTCGACCGGCCCGACCCGGCCGCCGATGCCGCCGGCGTGAAGTACACCCCGGGATTCGTTCATCAGGTCATCTACAACACTTATCTGAAGGACCACGAGGCTCCCGAAGACATCGAATACTACATGTGCGGCCCCGGCCCCATGTCGAAGGCCGTCGAGAAGATGCTGTGGGATTTGGGTGTACCCGAAGAGAACCTCATGTACGACAACTTCGGTGGCTAATCCATCAAGGCCACCCGTTCCATATCACCCGCCGCAAAGCTCCCGAGCCTTTGCGGCGGGCTTTTTTTGGCCCGTACGGCCACATCGGGAAGCCCGGCAGGTGTCGGTACCCGTCGGGAAAGAAAACAGACGAGAGGGCAAAAGAGATTAGAAAGTGAGCGAGGCGTAGACCCCGAAAGAGGTACCGTCGGAGACAGGCGAGATGACCAGCTGCTTGTCACGCGCAAAGGGACGGGTATAGATATAGGCACTGCCGGCACCGATAAGGGCTCCGGCGGCCACATCCCACCAGTCGTGCCGGCGGGCATAGGTACGGGCCCAACCCACATAGGCGGCCACGGCATAGGCCGGAGCACCCCACGCCCAACCGTAGCGACGCTGCACGAAGGCCGCATTGGCAAAGGTAACCGAGGTGTGTCCCGAGGGGAACGAGAGGTTGTTGCTGTGGTCGGGCCGCTCCTTGTGGACGGCAAACTTGAGCAGATAGGTGGCACCCAGGGTAGTCAGCCCGGTAAAGGCAGCCTGCTTGAAACCGGTCCAGTCTTTCATGGCCAGCATGGCCGAAGCCGTGGCTACCGGCATGGCCACCAGCAATACATCGCTCGAGACCTTCACCGCCTGGCGGCTCCGGCTCAACCCTTCGGCCCGCACCGACTGGCCAACCACCAGCAATGCCAAGACCACAGAGAGAATAATACGTTTCATCACGACCACAGGGTTATAAATTTGGGAACAAATATCAACAGCCCCACCACGACCGACATGATGGCCACGATGAGCACGGCCCCGGCTGCCAGGTCCTTGGCATGCTTGATGGCCTCGTCGTAATCGGGCGACACCCGGTCGCACAGAGCTTCGATGGCCGAGTTGATGCCCTCGGCCGCCAGCACGACACCGATGCAGAGCACCACGGCCGCCCACTCGAGAGCCGACAGCCCCACCAACGCACCGACCACCACCACACACACGGCTACAAAACAGTGTATCCAGGCATTGTGCTCGCGGCTTATCAACCGGGCGATGCCGCGCCCGGCATACTTGAAGCTGCGGGCTCGAGCGGCAAGACTGAATTTTTTCTTTTCCATGGGCTTTTCTCTTTGAGGGACAAAGATACGTCTTTTGCCCGCGAATCGCAATATACCGGGCGTCTGAAGTATTCATCCATATGACCGTACTCTTCCCTCTCCCACTCGGAACAAGGAAGGCGGCACCCTCGAAAGGTTCCGCCTGAAAACAAAATACCCCGGCCTGACGACCGGGGTACTGTTTAATCCTATAATTGAACTGTCAATTATTTCTTGCGATTGCCGTAACGGCTCATGAACTTGTCCACACGACCTGCGGTATCCACGAGTTTCTGTTTACCGGTGAAGAAGGGGTGCGACGAACTGGTGATTTCCAGCTTTACCAGAGGATAGGTAACGCCATCGATTTCGATTGTTTCTTTGGCTGCAACCGTTGAACGGGTGATAAAAATTTCGTCGTTCGACATGTCTTTGAAAACTACGGGACGGTAGTTATCAGGATGGATTCCTTTTTTCATTGTTATATCGTCTTTTTAATATTATCAAATGTTCACGTTGGTAGCGTGATTTTTTCGTAATGGCTTGCAAATGTAGGGATAAGTTTCGACTTAGAAAAATATTTACTTCACTTTTTCACAAAAAAAGTCCGGCCGGCGCTTTTGGCACCGGCCGGGACCTGATTTATTCGTCGATTATTCAAATTCGATGAGCGGGTCGTTGGTACCTACCACGTCGTTCTCTTTTACGAGAATGCGTTTTACCTTACCGTTGAGGGTCGAGAGAATATCGTTCTCCATCTTCATGGCCTCGTATACGAGCACCACGTCGTCCTTCTTCACCTGGTCGCCTACTTTCACTTTGATTTCGACTACCTTGCCACCCATGGGAGCGTCGATGGTGGGGCCGGTGATGGGCTCAACGGGAGCAGCCTCCTGAACCTCTTCCTTCTTCTCTTCGACAGCCGGTTTCTTGGCCTCGTATTCGGCGGCACGCACGCCTTTCAAGAAGGTGGTAGCCACGTTGGGGAAGAGCTCGAGCAACAGGTATTCCTGTTCGTTCTCGGCCAGCTTCACGCCACCGAACTCGGGCAGCACGGGATTCTCGGGAGCCTTGTACGAATTGGTATCGTAGGGCGTCTCGATGGGGCTGCCGGTAATCTTCTCGCGGAACTTGGGATCGACGGGTACCGGCGTCTTACCGTACTCTCCTTTTACCAAGGCCTTGAACTGGTTCGAAACCGTCGTGTATTCGGGGTTGCCTTTCAGGCGGTCGAGGGCGCAGCTTACAGCCTGGCTACCTACGATTTGGCTGGTAGGCGTAACCAGAGGCACCAGACCGGCATCGGAACGTACCTTCGGAATCAGCTTCATGGCGTCGTCGAGTACGTGCTCGGCCTTGAGCTGTTTGAGCTGAGCCACCATGTTGGAGTACATACCGCCGGGAACCTCGGCCTCTTTCACCAGTTCGTTGGGTTTGGGGAAACCGAAGTAGTTTTCGATGGCGTGGCAAGCGTCGAGCAATGCGGGCTCGTCGTTGCGTTTGGCCGCATCGATAGCCGTATCGAAAAGTTTGTCGATGTTGTCGGGCAGCTTGTCGATGAGCGGGTCGAAGGCAATGGGGAAGGAGTCTTTCTTCAGGTCGTAGGCGGCGAGCTCGCGGCGAATGCCCAGCAACTCGGCACGAATCTTGCTCACGGCGCTCATGTTGACCTCCATCTCCACGCCCAGTTTCTGGCAGAAGATGTAGAGCAACTCGATGGCCGGAGCAGCCGAACCGCCACCGAAATACCAGATGTTGGTATCGAGAATGTCTACCCCGTGTATCACGGCCATGAGCGACGAAGCCAGACCGTAACCCGGCGTACAGTGGGTGTGGAAGTCGACGGGTACCTTCAGTGCCTTTTTCAACTTAGGCATCAGCGAGGCGATACGCGACGGATTTACCAGACCGGCCATATCTTTCAAGGTTACCATCTTGGCACCCAGTTTCTCGAAGCCGACAGCCTTCTCTACGAAATAGTCGTCGGTAAAGATGGGTTTGGGCAACTTCTTGCCGAAGAGGGCTTTCACCCGGTCCATAAAGGTGATGGTATAGTGCGGGTCTACCGTGTAGCATACGGCACCATCGGAGATAGCGCCCACGGCATTTATCTTTTCGACCGACGACTTCACGTTGTTCAGGTCGTTGAGAGCATCGAATATACGCATAATTCCCAACCCGTTGGCTACGGCCTCGCGATAAAAACCGTCGAGTACCGAATCGGGATAAGGGGCATATCCAAACAAATTGCGTCCCCGAGAGAGAGCAGTTAAATACGAAGCGCCGCCAATAGCATCGCTAATGGTTTTGAGGCGGGTCCAAGGGCTCTCGTTCAGATAGCGCATCACCGAGTCGGGTACTGCACCACCCCATACCTCCATGGCAAAGAAGCCGGCATCCTTATAATAAGGCAATACCCGGTTTATCTGCTCCTGGGTAAGACGAGTTGCGAACAAGGATTGTTGCCCATCACGAAGGGTAAGATCTCGAATTTTCAATTTTCTTGACATAGCAATCTGATTTAATAGGTGTTACTTTTTTCCACATTACATGATTTCAAGCATACAAATATAATATTCTTTAACTTATAATCAAAAGAAAAAGCGTACTTTTGTATCTCGAACGAATTTTCAAGGCATTCGCGTATGTTCAATTTCTTCCATAAAAAGTCTGCCGAAAAGCCTCTATTCCCCTATACAACAGAGGTTCACTGCCATATACTGCCGGGCATCGACGACGGTTCGCCCGACACCGAGCACTCGCTGCCCCTGCTGCGCCAGATGCGCGAATGGGGCATCGAAAAGGTAATCGCTACCCCTCACGTGACCGAAGCTACCTTCGAGAATACCCCGCAAACCGTGGGCGATGCCTACGACCGGCTGTGCCGCGAACCCGAGTTTGGCGAGCTGGGCATACAGTTGTGCTACTCGGCCGAGTATCGCATGGACGACAATTTCCTGGCCATACTGCAACGCAACGAGGTGATGCCCATGCCGGGCAACCACCTGCTCATCGAGAACTCGTTTCTGCAACCTTTCTGGAACATCAAGGAGCTGGTCTTCGACCTGCAGCTCAAGGGCTTCTCGCCCATACTGGCCCACCCCGAGCGGTATGCCTATTACTACGACGACAAGAAAATCTATCAGGAGCTGCACGACCAGGGATGCGAATTTCAGGTCAACCTGCTCTCGCTGGCCGGCTACTACAACAAGCGGACGAAAGAGGTGGCCGAGTGGCTGGTCTCGAAACAGATGGTCGATTACCTGGGCAGCGACATGCACAACAGCAACCACGCCCAGCACATAGGCCGCTACCTCGCCAGCAAGGAGTTTGTGCGCCACATGCGCAACATTACCCCCCGTAACAACACCTTGTAAACATACTCCCCCTATACGACAAGAGAGGCAAGTCACGCACTCGCCTCTCTTGTTGCATCTATTGTAGTTATCTTTAATCGAATATTCCCTCGATACTCTCCATCGGAGCCTCCTGGGCGGGCTCTTCGACGTAGGAACCGCCACTGCAGGGGTCGGCATACTCGGCCGGAATCTCAAAGTTGCTCTGCTGTGAATAGCCCAGCGTGGGGTCGGCATAGACCTTCTGCATGTAGAGGCCGTAGATAGGCAGGGCCATGCTGGCACCCTGACCGTCGGCCATGCCGTCGAAGTGAATCGAGCGGTCCTCGCCACCTACCCACACGCCCGAAACCAGGTCGGGGGTAAAGCCCATGAACCAACCGTCGGAGTTGTTGTTGGTCGTACCCGTCTTGCCACCCATCGGTGCCGTGATGCCGTAGCGGTAACGCACGCGGCCGCCGGTACCGTGGTCGATGACGTCGCGCAACATGGGCAGAATGCGGTAGTAGGCCTGTTCGCTGAAGACTTCGGTCATCGTGGGGTTGAACTCGGCAATCACATTGCCCAGATTATCTTCTATGCGGGTGACATAGAGGGGGTCTACCCGCACTCCTTTGTTCGAAAAAGCGGTATAGGCGGTCACCATCTCCTCGACCGAAACGTCGACCGGACCCAGACAGAGCGATACCACCTCGTCGATTTTATTCTTGATACCGAACGAGTGCATCAGCCGCGCCAGCGACGAGGGCGACAGCTTGTCCATCAACCGGGCCGAAATCCAGTTGTTCGAGTTGGCCAACCCCCAGCGGAGGGTCACCATCTCGCCCACCCTCGCCTTCGACGAGTTGCGGGGCGACCACGCCTTGCCGTCTTCGGTGATGAGCGTGGGCTGTTCGTTCAGGAACATGTCGCAGGGGGTGAAGCCCTCTTCCATGGCCAGCGTATAGAGGAACGGTTTCACCGTCGACCCGATTTGCCGGCGGCCTACCGACACCATGTTGTATTGGAAATGCTCGAAATCGGGTCCACCCACATAGGCTTTCACATGGCCTGTATGGGGATCCATCGACATGAAGCCCGTGCGGAGGAACGACTTCTGATACCGTATCGAATCCATGGGCGACATAATCGTATCGATCATGCCGTCGTACGAGAAGACCTGCATCTCGACCGGCGTAACGAAGGCCTGCCGGATGCGCTCGTCGCTCGCCCCGGCCTGCTTCATGGCCCGGTAGCGGTCGGACTGTTTCATGGCCCGCTCGAGAATGCCCTCGCGCTCCTCCTTCGTGATGCTGCGCGAGAAGGGTGCGTAGCTGCGTCCCTTTTTCTCGGCAAAAAAGCGGGGTTGCAGGTAGTGGCCCAGATGCTCCTCGACAGCCTCCTCGGCATAGCGCTGCATGCGCGAGTCGATGGTCGTGTAGATTTTGAGACCGTCGGTATAGATATTGTATTTCGAGCCATCGGCCTTGCGGTTCTTCTCGCACCAGCCATAGAGCGGGTTGGTGGCCCAGGCTATGGAGTCGTCGACAAATTTCTGAGCCTCCCAGCCGCGGTAGTCGGCCCGGTCGGGTTTCTTGGCCGTCATCATCAAGCGCAACTGCTCTCTGAAGTAGGGCGCCAATCCCTCCTTGTGGTCGACCCGCGTGTAGTGCAACTCCAGCGGCAAAGCCTGCAGCGAGTCACGCTCGGCCTTGGTAATGTATTTGGCTTTGTACATCTGGTCCAACACCGTGTTGCGGCGCCCGCGCGTGCGCTCGTTGTAACGGCGCGGATTGTAGTACGAGGGGTTTTTGCACATGCCTATCAGCGTGGCGGCCTCCTCGATTTTCAGCTTGTCGGGGGTGGTGTGGAAGTAGATATAGGCAGCCGACTGGATACCCACCGCGTTGTTGAGGAAGTCGAAGTGGTTGAGATACATGTTCACAATCTCCTCCTTGGTATAGAAGCGTTCGAGCTGTACGGCGATGACCCACTCCTGCGGTTTCTGGAAGAGGCGCTCCACGATGTTGTCGGCACTGGGCGAATAGAGCAGCTTGGCCAACTGCTGGGTGATGGTACTGCCACCGCCGGCACTCTTCTGGAAAAAGAGTCCACGCTTGATGAAGGCCCGGAAGAGCGCCTTCACGTCGATACCCGAGTGATCCTTGAAGCGGATGTCTTCAGTAGCGATAAGGGCTTCGACCAGGTAGGGCGAGATTTCATCGTAGTGCACATACACCCGGTTACTCTTGCTCTGGTAGAAACGACCTATCACCTGCATGTCGGACGAATAGATTTCCGAAGCGAACTTATCCTTGGGGTTCTCCATATCCTCGATGGGCGGCATGTAGCCGATCCATCCCCAGGCAATCATGGCAAAAGCGACCACGGCAAGGAGCACCAGGGCACCGAAGGTAATCCACATATATTTAATTACACGAGAGGTGTCGCTAAAAGCGCTTTTAATCCTATCCACTTTCATTGTCTTTCCTATATATCTACGATTTTGCGGCCCGAGACTCACACCTGCAAATCCCTTTAAAGCCAATTACTAAAGCAAAGGTAGCAAATATATTTCATTCAACGACATATTGCAGATTTATAAAGAATATTTTTTATGGCTAAACAGTTTGGCTTTCGCCCTTTTTTTACTATCTTTGCTTATCGAAATGAATTGGCGGGAACAGACATATAATCCATTACAACAAAGGCATTTTTACAAACGCCGGGGATTATATTCTCTCCAACATAGAACGAACAGCAAGCCAGCGTGACATTCATTGTCGTGTTGGCTTTTTTTATGGACAACCATAGTGTAACCTATAAACAAATCATACCGACGATGAAACCTGAGAGTTTAGTATCTATTACCGATTTTTCAAAAGAAGAAATTCTGGACCTGCTCCAAACTGCAAGTCGATTCGAGGCTAATCCCAACCAAAAGATTCTGGAAGGCAAAGTCGTGGCCACGCTCTTCTTCGAGCCATCGACCCGCACCCGCCTCAGTTTCGAGACTGCCGTCAACCGACTGGGCGGAAGAATCATCGGCTTCTCCGACGCCAGCACCACCAGCTCGTCGAAGGGCGAGACGCTGAAAGACACCATCATGATGGTGAGCAACTATGTCGACCTGATCATCATGCGGCACCACCTCGAAGGGGCCGCCCGTTACGCCTCGGAGATTGCATCGGTGCCCGTCATCAACGCCGGCGACGGTGCCAACCAACACCCCTCGCAGACGATGCTCGACCTCTACTCGATTTACAAGACACAAGGTACCCTCTCAAACCTGAACATCACGATGGTAGGCGATTTGAAATACGGGCGCACGGTACACTCGCTGCTCATGGCCATGTCGCACTTCAACCCCACCTTCCACTTCGTCGCTCCCGACGAGTTGAAGATGCCCATCGAGTACAAGATATTCTGCGAGCAGCACCACATCCCCTACTTCGAGCACTCCGAATTTTCCGAGGATGTCATCAACCAGGCCGACATTCTCTACATGACCCGCGTACAGCGCGAACGGTTTACCGACCTCATGGAGTACGAGAAGGTAAAGAACGTCTACACTTTGCACAACAGCATGCTCGAGCACAGCAAAGACAACCTGCGGGTTCTGCACCCGCTGCCCCGTGTCAACGAAATCTCATACGACGTCGACAGCAACCCCAAGGCATACTACTTCCAACAGGCCCAAAACGGTCTGTATGCCCGGCAAGCCATCATCTGCAAAGTATTAGGAATTGAAGTTTAACCCCCACCATTTCGAAAATCATGAACGTCGAAAAGAAAGAATTAAAAGTAGCTGCCCTCGAAAACGGAACGGTGATCGACCACATTCCCTCGAACCAACTTTTCAAAGTGGTCTCTATCCTGGGCCTCGAAAACTGCCCCAACAGCATAACCATAGGCAACAACCTCGCCAGCAAGAAGATAGGTAAAAAGGGCATCATCAAGGTGGCCGACCGCTTCTTCAAGGAAGAGGACCTGAACAAGATAGCCCTGGTAGCTCCCGAAGCGCAAATCAACATCATACACGACTACCAGGTGACCGAGAAGCGCAAGGTATCGCTCCCCGACGTGGTGCACGGCATCATCCGTTGCAGCAACCCCAAGTGCATCACCAACAACGAACCCATGGAGACGATCTTCCACGTGGTCGACAAGGTGAACATTCAGGTCAAATGCCACTACTGCGAACGCTCGGTATCGAAAGACGAAATAGAAATCTGCTAACTCGCACCGGCCCATGAAACAGACCTGGAAACCCGGGACCACCATCTACCCGCTGCCCGCCGCACTGGTGAGCTGCGGCAGCACGCCCGAAGAGTACAACCTGCTTACCGTCAGCTGGGTGGGCACGATATGTACCAACCCGCCCATGTGCTATGTGTCGATACGTCCCGAGCGCTACTCCTACGAGATTCTGCGCAAGAACATGGAGTTTGTCATCAACCTCACTACTGTCGAGATGGCCCATGCGACCGACTGGTGCGGCGTCACCTCGGGCAAAGACTACAACAAGTTCGAGAAGACCGGGCTCACCCCCCGCCAGGCACAAATCGTGCAGGCCCCCTACGTAGACGAGTCGCCCCTCTGTATCGAATGCAAGGCCCGCGAAATCGTACGACTGGGCTCGCACGACATGTTCATCGCCGACGTCGTCAACCTGCTGGCCGACGACCGCTACATCGACCCCTCGACCGGCGCCTTCGACATGCAGAAGGCCAACCTGCTGGTCTACTCGCACGGGCACTACTACGAGATGGGTCGCGAGATAGGCAAGTTCGGCTGGTCGGTACAAAAGAAAAACAAATAGACAAATACACGCGCATGAAGAGACTGGCCACTGCTATCTGTATCGCACTCTCGCTCACCTTTGCCGCACAAGCGCAGGTGAAGGAGCTGAACGTGAGCAAACGGTTCAACTGGGGCGTACGGCTGGGAGTGAACGCTCCCCTGGTCGACATACGTCACATGAGCCTCGACGGCACCCAGATAGACGAATCGGACTCCGAATCGAGTCTGGGACTCACAGGCTCCTTTATCGGGCGGTACAACTTCAAACGCAACTATATCCAACTCGAGGTGGGCATGCACCAGTCGCACACCCGGCTGTACAACCCCGACTACGGATTGAGCAAAATCAACACCTCGGCCTATGCCATCGATGTTCCCGTGCTGTACGGCTACAACATCACCAAGCACGGGCCCTTCCTGATGAACCTCTTTGCCGGACCGCGCGTCTCGTACATCTGCAACGAAACCAGCCAGATCGATGTCAACGGCACGACATCGCGCAATCTGGTCTACGACGACAAGCCCAACAGCTTCTCGTTCTACGCCGTGGGCGGACTAAGTACCACCATCGGCCACCTGTACATCGACTTTCGGTATGCCTACTGCATAGGAAACTCGAAAGACCAATCGTTCAAAATCGACCTCGACGACTCGCAGGTGGGGCAGGTAAAGCTCTCGCGGGCCGTCAACGAGTTGAGCATTTCAATAGGATATTTATGGTAAAAATACACTAACACAAAACCAACATGAAAAGAGACAACATCATTTTCGACATTATCGAAAAAGAGAATCAACGACAACGTAAAGGTATCGAATTGATTGCCTCTGAAAACTTTGTCAGCGAACAAGTGATGCAAGCCATGGGCTCGTGCCTGACCAACAAATACGCCGAAGGGTATCCCGGCAAGCGTTATTACGGCGGTTGCGAGGTGGTAGACCAGAGCGAGCAAGTGGCTATCGACCGGCTCAAAAAGCTGTTCAACGCCGAGTGGGCCAACGTGCAACCGCACTCGGGAGCCCAAGCCAACATGGCCGTATTCATGGCCGTGCTCAACCCGGGCGACAAGTTCCTGGGTCTGAACCTCTCGCACGGCGGTCACCTGTCGCACGGAAGCCCCGTGAACTTCTCGGGCCTGATGTTCCACCCGCTCGAATACAGCGTGAAAGAAGATACCGGTTATGTCGACTACGATATGATGGAAGAGGTGGCTCTGCGCGAGCGTCCGAAACTGATTATCGGCGGTGCATCGGCCTACTCGCGCGAATGGGACTACGCCCGCATGCGTAAGATTGCCGACGAAATCGGCGCCATCTTCATGGTCGATATGGCTCACCCCGCCGGCCTCATCGCCGCCGGTCTGCTCGAGAATCCGCTCAAGTATGCCCACATCGTCACCTCGACCACTCACAAGACCCTGCGCGGTCCCCGCGGCGGTATCATCCTTATGGGCAAAGACTTCGACAACCCCTGGGGCAAAAAGACGCCCAAAGGCGAAATCAAGAAGATGTCGGCTCTGCTCGACTCGGCTGTATTCCCCGGCGTACAGGGCGGCCCGCTCGAACACGTGATTGCCGCCAAAGCCGTAGCCTTCGGCGAGGCCCTGCAACCCGAGTATGTCGACTATCAGACTCAGGTGAAGAAGAATGCCGCCGTCATGGCTCAAGCCTTCATGGACAAGGGATACAAGATTATCTCGAACGGTACCGACAACCACTGCATGCTCATCGACCTGCGCACCAAGTTCCCCGAACTGACGGGCAAGGTGGCCGAGAAGGCTCTGGTTCAGGCCGACATCACGGTCAACAAGAACATGGTTCCGTTTGACAGCCGCTCGCCGTTCCAGACCTCGGGTATCCGTGTAGGTACACCGGCCATCACCACCCGCGGTGCCAAAGAGGATATGATGCTCGAGATTGTCGAACTCATCGACACCGTGCTCTCCAACCCCGAAAGCGAAACGGTCATCAAAGCCGTTCGCGAGAAGGTAAACGGCATGATGAAGGACTATCCCATCTTCGCCTACTAATCGATTGACTTTTATTCATTCACATTCGGTACACTCCCCACTTGCGGGAGTGTACTTTTCATTTACATCACCATGAAAACAAGTGCTAAACTTCTTGTATCGGCCCTGTTGCTGGCCGGAGCCTTCGCCCCGGAGTGTGCAGCCCAGGACTGGCCCAACCTCAACCGCTACCGCAGCGACAACCAGACCAACCTCGAGGCCCGTCGCAACGACCCCTCCGACGCCCAAAAGAGCTGGGTGGTATTCATGGGTAACTCCATCACGCAAAACTGGGCTTCGATGGACCCCGAGTTCTTCACCAGCCACAACTACCTGGGCCGGGGAATCAGCGGACAGACTTCGCCGCAGATGCTGCTGCGCTTCCGTCAGGATGTCATCGACCTCTCGCCCAAGGCGGTCGTTATTCTGGCCGGTACCAACGACATTGCCGGCAACACGGGCCCCTCGAGTGTCGAGATGATTATGGACAACATCGAATCGATGGTACAGTTGGCCCAGGCCAATGACATCGAGGTGGTGCTCTGCTCGGTGCTCCCCGCCAACCGCTACGGCTGGGCTCCCGACGTGAAACCAGCCGACACGATTATCGAACTGAACCGACAGATAAAAGCCTATGCCGAGGCTAACCGGATTGTCTATGTCGACTTCTACACACCGCTCGTCGACGACCAGAAGGGACTGAACGACGCCTACGGACGAGACGGCGTGCACCCCACCATCGACGGCTACAAGATCATGGAACCGCTGGTAGTCGAGGGTATCGAAAAGGCTTTGTCGCGTCGATAACAGGACGCAACCCATACTCACACACAGCAAAGGCTCGGGGAATTGTCCCCGAGCCTTTGTCATTATCCCGAAACCGGCAAGGTATCACCGGATGCCGTATCGTTTCAATATCTTCATAATCTGGGGCTGGTACTGCTGCACCAGTCGGTCGAAGCCCAGGTCGTTGGGATGCGTGCCATCGATGGTCCCTTCGTGGTCGGTACCGATAGCATGGTTGTCGCGAATGAGGTAAAGGTCTTTTACCCCTTCCTTCTTCAGCTGTTCGTACTGCGCGATAAAGGCCTCGCTCTGACGGACACAACGCTCGTGCATCTGCTGGTCGCTATACCCGTCCTCGCGCATGAAGGTCTCAATCATAATAATAGGTACCCCGGGGTGATGCTCGCTTATCGTCTTCACCAGATAGTGGGTGCGCTCGGTAATCTCCTCGGGCGAGGGGTTGGGCATGCAGTCGAGCACGAAGGCATCGGCCTCGACGTCCTTCAACATGTCGGCCACAGCAGGTTCCATCTTGCCGCTACCGCTCAACCCGAAATTGACAAAGTTGATACCCGTGTTGCGGGCCATGCGGGCCGGATAGGCCAACCCGGCACGGCTGGCCGAAGCCCCGTGCAGAATGCTCGACCCGTAGATGAGTACCGTGTGGCGGAAAGGCGACGGCTCGGCCGTGATGACCGCAGCCGAATCGACCCCGATTTCGAGCGAGGTAATCTCGTCGAAGAGGGGGAGATACAGGAGGAAACGATGTTCGCCCGGCTTCAAGGCCTTGACCAGACGACTCTCGTGTTGGGTTTTTCCGGCCGTGGGAACGCCCTCACCTACCGGCATCCAACCCTCGTCGTCGTACATATAGAGGTCGAGCCCCCGTTGGGCAATGGGAGTCATGTTGCCCATCACCCGCTTCCCTGCAGTAGTCCAGCGGGCCACCACGGTAGAGCTGTTGGTTTTGAAACTGACCGCCAGACCGGCCGGATAGGTAAAGAGGGTTTTCACCCGCTTGGGCATGTTGCCATACTTCTCCACATCGACCCGGTGATAGACGTTCGCAGGAGTAGGCATCGCCTTCCCCACCAGGGTGAGGCCCGAGGCATCGACATACTTCAAATTCTCGTTGGCCGACCATACCAGAGCCGGCATCAAACAGCACAATGCAATGAATAAAATTCCACGTTTCATGGTTGATTATAATTTATGTTTCACATAGATTTCCATCAAAGAGGGTCTACATCGTAGTAGAGCAGCAGCGACTTGAAACGGTCGTCGACCAGCATGTTTTCATAGACCTGCCGCAAAATCTCCTTCACCCGCGACATCGAGGCCGCCAGTTCCATCTTCAACACCACCTTGCGGATATAGAGCGACTGGATGCGGGCGACCGGCGGATTGTCGGGGCCCAGCACCCGGCTGCCGAAGACCTCGCGCAACGCCGTGGTATAGCGCACGGCAAGCTCCTGCAAGAGGGTCTCGTCGCGATGCTTCAGGTAGATGTATATCAACCGGGTATAAGGGGGATAGGAGAAAGCCTTGCGTTCGGCCAACTGCCGGTTGTACATGCCCTCGTAGTCGTGGGCAATGACCTGCTGAATCAGAGGCGACGAGGGGTCGGAGGTCTGCAGCACCACCACCCCCTTCTTGTTCTTACGCCCGGCCCGGCCCGACACCTGCTCCATCATCTGGAAAGCCCGCTCGTGGGCCCGGAAGTCGGGGAAGTTCATCATCTGGTCGGCACTTAAGATACCCACCACGCTCACCCGGTCGAAGTCCAGCCCCTTGGTAATCATCTGCGTGCCGATGAGAATCTTGTTCTTCCCCTTCGAGAAGTCGTCGATAATCTGCTCGTAGGCGTTGCGCGAACGGGTGGTGTCCAGGTCCATGCGCGACACCGGCACCTCGGGGAAAAGCCGGGCCACATCCTCTTCGATGCGCTCAGTACCGAAACCCATCACCCCGATGGTAGGCTGTCCGCAGGCGGGGCACACCTTGGGTATCTCGTAAGTGTAGCCGCAATAGTGGCAGGTAAGCTGGTTGTACCGTTTGTGATAGGTGAGGCTCACGTCGCAATGTTCGCACTTGGGCACCCAGGCACACTGCTTGCACTCGACCATGGGGGCAAACCCCCGGCGGTTCTGAAACAGAATGACCTGCTCGCCGGCCTGCAAGGCGTGCTGCATGCGGTTGAGCAGCTCGGGCGTGAAGTTCCCCTGCATGCGGTTTTTCTTGCGCATCTCCTTGACGTCGACCGGGATAATCTCGGGCAGCTCCACATCGTTGAAGCGCTTCTTCAGCTCCACCAGCCCATACTTGCCCTGCCGGGCATTGAAATAGGTCTCGATGGCCGGAGTAGCCGTACCCAGCAGGGTTTTGGCACCGTGCATCGAAGCCAGCACGATGGCGGCGTTGCGGGCATGGTAGCGGGGAGCCGGGTCGTACTGCTTGTACGAGGTCTCGTGCTCCTCATCGACAATCACCAGCCCCAGGTCGGCAAAGGGAAGAAAAATAGACGAGCGCACCCCCAGCACAAGCCGGGGCTCGCGACTGTCGAGCAGAGTATTCCATATCTCCACCCGCTCGTTGTCCGAGAACTTGGAGTGATAGATCACCAGCTTGTCGCCGAACATCTTGCGCAGCCGGTTGGTCAACTGGGTAGTGAGAGCTATCTCGGGCACCAGATAGAGCACCTGCCGCCCCTCGGCCAGCACCCGTTGAATGAGGTGGGCATAAATCTCGGTCTTCCCGCTCGAGGTGACCCCGTGCAGCAACGTGACGTCGTGCTCCCTGAACGACTCGACTATCTGGTTGCAGGCCATCTGCTGCAACTCGCTCAGCGGGGCTATCTCGCCCTCGGTGAATGTGGCCGTATCGAAACGGCTTATCTCTTTTTTATAGACTTCGAAAATTCCCTTCTCGACCATTGCCCCCAGCACGGCCGACGAGACACCCGAACGGTCGAGCAACGCCTTGCGCGAAACCTCGCGCAGTTTGCCCTTCTGCATGAAGAGCGACAAATCGAGAAACGAGAGGAGCATTACCTCCTGCTTCTTGGCCTGCTTCACCCGCTCGAAGGCACTGCGCAGAGCCACCTCGTCGCCCGGGGCAAAGGCGAGGCGTATGTAGGTCTCGGTCTTGGGACGGTAGTGTGCCTTGATTTGCTCCGAAACGAACACCGCTTCGCGCTCCAACAAGAGGCGCAGCGTAGGCAACAGATTATGCATGCCGCTCTCCTTTTCGAGTTCTTGCACGGTCATGCGCGATTTTTTCGATAAAGCCGTCAACAACATCCATTCCCGCTCTTTCAGCCGGTCGTCATCAGGCTCCTCGAAATCGGGGTTCAAAGTCACAGTCGTCTCGCTTTCGAGTTTCAGCCCCGAAGGCAATGCCGCCTTGTAGACATCGCCTACCGAGCAGAGATAATAGTCGGCAATCCACTCCCAAAACTGCAACTGCGGGCGTCGCAAAACAGGGCGATCATCGAGTATGGAAAGAATCTCTTTTACCTCGTAGCCCTGAGGCATGACATCGTGCAGCCGCACCACAATAGCCGTGTAGTATTTCTTGCGACCGAAAGGCACCACCACCCGGCTGCCGGGCTGCAACGCGACTTGCCAATCGGAAGGAATCCGATACGTAAAATATTTATAAAGAGGCAAGGGTAATACAACATCGGCAAATGCATTCATAACGAAAAACTTTTCTTCCCGGGCAAAAATCCCGGCTCAATCTCGTACAAAGATACGCAAAGGTGAGAGCAGAGACAAATGAAAACATGTGTTTTCAAATTTGGCGATGCCGAACCGAATCCAGTCTTCGTATAACAAAGATAATGAAAGTCGAAAGTAGAAAAACAAGCTCGCTTGATTTTTTATACTGAGACGCATCTTATCTTATGAAAAGATAGTGAAAGGGAACAAGGTTACTTGGATTTTTCCCTGTCCTGTCCGGTCATCTGTCAGGGCGGTTATCCTTCAAAAGATTATTCCTGTATTCAGTAGGATAAACTCCCAACCGCTTTTGCACATACCGACTGAAATAGGAGACGGAAGAGAAATTCATCTGCTCTGCAATTTCGGTCATGGAGAGTCCTTTTTGCCGAAGCAGGCGGGTGATTTCCTGCATGGTGAAGCGGTCTATCCAGTAAGAAGCCGGCTTCCCGCTTACCTTTTTGCATATTTCCGACAAATAGTGGGGCGTGATGCAAAGCCGTGACGCATAAAATTCGAGGGCTCGATTTCGAATATATTCACCGTTATACAGCAACTCTATGAAGCCTCGTAACAGAGAGGTAACTCGCTCCGACACTTGCAAGTCCCTGTGGCTACGCGCGTGAATGTCGTACAAGTCAAGAATATGGGCTGTCAGCAGGCTGCCTAACAATTCTTCTCGGAAAAAATGATTCTCTTCTTCCATACGCATACGCAGATATTGCAAGGCGGCCTCGCATATCCGGAAATCCCGTTCGGAAAGTTTCATGACCGGATTCCGCAAAAGCGACAGATGCCCTATGATGCCATAATTACTGCGAATGGCAATCGAAGTAACGAATGCTTCCGAAAGGTTCATCAAGATACCTTGGAAATCATCTGATGCAGTAAAATCCGATGCAAGTGTCGCATTGGGCAGAATAACATAGTCACCGGCTGCAATGTTATAATGGGTATCCTGAAAAGAGAATCCCATATTACCTTTTCGGCAAAGGATATGGATTACTCTTCCCGCATATCGCAAAGTATTAAAATCATGCCATGTATCGGCAAAAACAATACCATCAAATTTCGTATCGCTCATTATCCAAATCTATTTATTGACAAAAATGCACAAAAACCACGAATAGTGAAAATATTGCTCCAAATTATGAATCAATAGAGCAATAGACTCCCCGTAATTTTGTATCAAAGTTAAAACCTTATAAGCATATGAAAGATGTAAGACTGAACAATGGCGTAATGATGCCGGCCATCGGATTCGGCGTATTTCAGATTCCGGAGGATAAAACAGAACGTGCCGTAAGCGATGCTATCGAAGTGGGGTATCGGCTGTTCGACACGGCAGCTTCCTATTTCAACGAAAAACAAGTGGGCAATGCCATCAGGCAAAGCGGCATCAAGCGTGAGGATTTTTTCATCACCACCAAATTATGGGTGCAGGATTATGAGTATGACGACGCACTCCGCGCCTTTGACAAGTCATTGAAATTGCTCGGGCTCGATTATATCGACCTCTATCTGTTGCACAAGCCCTACGGCAACTATTATGCCGCATGGAGAGCCTGCGAACGGCTTTACAAAGAAGGTCTTGTCCGCGCCATCGGCGTGACCAGTTTCTCCAATGAACGCTTGCAGGACCTTTTTCTTCACAATGAGGTGAAACCTGCCGTGAATCAGCTTGAAACACACCCGTTTTTCCAGCAGCATGCCGCCAATACGTTCTTGCTGAAAGAGGCTATCCAGCACGAGGCGTGGGCTCCTTTTGCCGAAGGGAAGAACGACATTTGGAACAACTCCGTGCTGAAAGCCATTGCAGAAAAACACGGGCGCACGGTGGGGCAAATTGTCCTCCGCTGGCTGAACCAGCGCAATGTGGTGGTCATTCCCAAGACAGTGCATAAGGAGCGTATGGCAGAGAACCTTGCCATCTTCGATTTTACCCTTACAGACGGAGAAATGCAGGCCATTGCAGGGTTGGACACGGGGAAAAGCCCCATCTACGATGACATGGATTTGGAAACGGTGAAAGGCATCGGATTGCACAAAATACATGATTAGTTGAAAACAATGATCAGGATAATTTCAATCATGCTCTGCCTGTCATTGGCTTTTCCTCATGCCATGACAGGGCAGGACAATCAAAGGAACAAAGGTATGGAAGTATTGAATCTGACACGGGAATGGGACAAGACTTTCCCGAAGAGCGACAAAGTCGTTCACAGCAAAGTAACTTTTGAAAACCGCTACGGCATCACGCTCGCCGCAGACCTCTATGTTCCGAAAGGAGCAAGCGGACGGTTGGCCGCCATCATCGTATGCGGCCCTTATGGTGCGGTTAAAGAGCAATGTTCGGGTCTTTATGCCCAAACCATGGCCGAGCGTGGATTCCTTACACTGGCTTTCGACCCCTCCTATTGTGGCGAGAGCGGCGGACATCCCCGGTATGTTTCTTCGCCGGACATCAATACGGAAGATTACAGCGCAGCGGTAGACTATCTTATTTTGCGTGACGATGTAGATGAAAACCGCATAGGTATCATCGGTATTTGCGGCTGGGGCGGATTGGCTATCAGTGCAGCCGTCATGGATACACGCATCAAGGCTACGGTATCTTCTACCATGGGAGCGTTCGATACGTTCAATACGCCGGAAGAACGCTATGAAGCACGCCGCCGGCTCAACGAACAGCGCACCATCGATGCCCGCAACGGCAACCATGCACTGGCCGGAGGCGTACCCGACACATTACCTGCCGATGCCCCCCGGTTTATGAAAGATTACCACGACTACTACAAGACATCACGGGGGTATCACCCTCGTTCGCTCAACTCCAATGCGGGGTGGCAGACCATCACCAACCTGCCGTTCTTTACTTTCCCGTTGATGGCCTATGCAGGCGAAATAAAAAGTGCCGTGCTTGTCGTGCATGGCGACAAGGCCTACTCGCTTCCGGCTTCACAGGAGGCGTTCAGCAAATTGAAAGGCGACAACAAGGAACTGATGATTATTCCCGGAGCGAGCCATACCGACTTGTACGACCGGTTGGATATAATTCCGTTCGACAAGTTCGAGGCGTTTTTCAGGGAGAACTTAAAGTAACCGCATCGGTCAAAAAAACAGATTCAGATGGCTGGTATTACGGTTTTACCGGCCATCTGTTTTTTTTAGCGTAGATGAACGGAAAGAGTATCGGGAACAAACAAAAACATCACAAAAAAGCGGGGCCGAGAGCCTCGCTCCCAGCCCCGCTTATACAGCATCAAATATCGTTTCGTTTAGAAGAGGTAGGCAGCCGTCACGGTCCAGGCACGGCTCTTACCGTTCAAGGTTGCATTGATCAGATTGTCATCGAGCTCCATGGTCTTGCCCAAGCCCCAACCATACTGGGCTGCAATCTGCAAATGGCTGAAGAACTCGAGACCGAGACCTAAGTTGATGGCCGTCTCGAAGCTCTTGTTCTTGTACTGATCGGCAAAGTTGTCGCCTACCCGGAAGGCAAAACTGGGACCGGCATAGACAAAGGGCGACATGAACGACCCTACCACCGGCAACGAGAATTTATACTTCAGGTTGATAGGTATCTCTATATAATCGGTGTGATGCGTCTCTGTCAGGTTGGAAATAACCTCTTTCAAGGTAGATCCTTTGCGAGAGTACATCACACTAGCATCGAGGCCCACCCCGATAACGGGCACCATAAACTCGGCCATGATACCACCCGTAAAACTCGTGATATTGTTCGATTTCAAATTCTCAGACAAGTTTCCACCCAGAGAGAGAGACGAGATGTTCACACCAAGCTTGGGTCCAAACTTAAACTGTGCATTGGCCGGAATCGCCAAAAACAAGGCAGCAATGAGAGCTACACAAAAAACTGTCTTTTTCATAAATCTCTTTTTATTTGTATTTCTAATTTTTAGTCGCAGAACAGACTATTTCTATAACCCATTTCGCGACACCTCTTTGCACAAAGATAAGATAAAATATATTAAAATCACAAAATCGAACGAGAAATCGACAAGAAATACAAAAATTTACAGACTCTTATCGGCTATCAAAAAAAATAGCGTATCTTCGACAATCGAAAAAAACAAGACTTCGACTTATGGATATCACAGACAACAAACCGACCATCGAAGAAGAGATCGTAAAGATGCTGAAAACCGTCTACGATCCCGAGATTCCGGTCAACATATACGACCTGGGGCTCGTCTATGACATCGAGGTAAACGACGGCGCCGTGAAGATAGCGATGACACTCACCGCCCCCAACTGCCCGGCGGCCGACTTCATCATCGAGGATGTGCGCATGAAACTCGAGAGTATCGAAAATGTAAAGAGCGTCGACATTCAACTCGTATTCGAACCCGAATGGGACAAGGACATGATGAGCGAAGAGGCCAAACTCGAGCTCGGACTTCTGTAAACCGTATTGCCTATGCCCGGGACTAAAACCTATTTTGCTTCTGATTTTCACCTGGGAGCCCGATACATCGAGAATCCCTTGGAATACGAACGTCGCATCGTGCGATGGCTCGACAGCATCAAGGCCGATGCCGGTACCCTCTACCTGCTGGGCGACATACTCGACTACTGGTACGAGTACCGCTACGTAGTGCCTCGCGGCTTCACCCGCTTCTTCGGCAAGCTGGCCGAGCTGAGCGACAGTGGTGTCGACATACACTGGTTCATCGGCAACCACGACATCTGGATTTTCGACTACCTGCCCCACGAGTTGGGCATCACCATACACGACGGTACCCTCATCACCGAGATTGGCGGAAAGCGTTTTTTCCTCTCGCACGGCGACAACGTGGGGCATCGCGACCGTTCGTTCCGGCTGCTGCGCAGCATCTTCCGCAATCGGTTCTGCCAACGCCTCTACGCCGCCATACACCCACGGTGGACCGTAGCTTTTGCCCTGCGTTGGTCGGCCCACAGCCGCAAGGCCGGCGACGACTATGCCGAGTATCGGGGCGAGAAGAACGAACACTTGGTGTGCTTTGCCAAAGAGTACCGCAAAGAGCACCCCATCGACTGCTTCATCTTCGGCCACCGGCACATCCTGCTCGACTTGGCTCTGCCCCAGCAAAGCCGCATCGTCATCTTGGGCGACTGGATTAAAAATCCATCCTATGCAGTATTCGATGAAACGGGTTTAAATTTGTATGATTACATCGAAGAATGAGGCAAAAATGATGTCAAAATATCTATTTTAATATTTTTTACACATTCAAAGAGAAGTAAAGAATTTAATCCCAATCAATTATTTAACAACAATTTACAACCCCAAAAACCTCAAAAGTAATTAAAAAACCATATTATAAAACATATTTTTTTGTTTGCGTATCTGCAAAAAAAAGTTGTCCTTTGTGTCAATAACCTAAAACAATCTTTTTTACCTTAAAAAAATTAATACCTATTGAAAACCTATAAAGGAAGAGCTTTTGAGAAAAAGCTCTTTTTTTATTTTTCATACCATTCTGTCAACCAACCATTTAGTCTACACCCAAACCTATCGCGCCGCCCACCCTGCGATAGCACGACGGCAGAAACCGCTCGATCTACAATAATATATTATATAGGAGTCATCGACCCGCTGCCTGTATAGAGACCGTCGGGCTACGGCCTGCCCCTGTCGTAATCTGCCGTTCTCAACGACCCGCCTTCCGTGCTACCGCTTCCCTGACGAAGAAGAATCTAAAAAAACCTGAAATAGATATTTATTGCACAAAATAGATAAAAAGCTACATTTCGACGAAAAAATCAGCTTTTACATATCATTTTTTCAATTATTTTTCTATATTTGCAAAATACAAAATAAGACATCACTTTTTATATAAATCTTCACTAATAAGTTTTAATTATGAAAAAATCTTACCTACTCACCTGCATTGGTTTGGTAATGAGTTTATTAGGATTTATACCAATCACTCATGCACAGACCTACCCCTACTCTTGTGGGTTTGAGGACGATGCAGAAAACGCACAGTGGACATTTGTCATTACCGACGATGCTCCCATCTTCGAAGACTTCAACGAGCTTGATGCCAATGAGCCTAATATGGGCCTGGGATCCTGGACTTTGAAAAACGGATATGCCACGGGCAGTACCGCGACCTCTTGGAGTATCTGTACGACCAGCGCCTATGTGTGCGACGGAAAATCGCTGCAAGCCAACGACGCCCGAGCTACAAGTACCGCCCTGCTGATAAGCCCCAAACTGACTTTTGCAGCCGACCGCAGCGCCAAAATCTCGTTCTACATGCGTCGTGCCAGTGGCTCCAGTAAAGAGAACGAAGGATTCAAAGTATATGTCAACGAGGTAGCTGATATTTACAACTACGACAGCGACGGAAACATAGTCATTAACAGCGACAACACCGTCCCCACGCTGGTCGATCCCATACTCCATGCCAAGAGATATGCAGGTAGCGAAATAAGTTTGGAGACAATGTACCCCGTAGAGGTAAACATCCCCGCCGAATATGCCGGGAAAGATTTCTTCGTTATCATCGAAGCCATTCAGGAATACGGAAATTCCAACGCTATCGACAACCTCAAAATCGAACTGTTGCCCAACACCCCGCGACTGGAGAATACAACCGAGTCGATAAATCTGGGCTTTGTAAAAGCCGGCGAAACAGCTTCGCAAGAATTTACCCTCTCCAACGTAGGTACCAACGTATTGGAGGTCAACCTCGCGATGGCCGATGCAAATTCCTCCTTCTCGGTTACTCCCGAGACAGCCAGCATTCCGTTCAACGAACAAAAGACCTTCACGGTCAGCTTCTCGAACAGTGAAGTAGGTCCGTTCAGCGACAACCTCTATATCACGACCAACGGCGGCAACGACACCATCGCCCTCCAGGCCGAGACCTATCCGGCAACCTCGTACTACGAGACCTTCGACAACTCGACCAACCTGCCGGCCGAATGGGTAGTGGTAGCCGATGGCAACGAAACCACCTACTCGATCAAGACCGGAGTCGGTGAAGACGGGTCGAACGTACTGACTGCCGCCGTAGACTACTGGGGCGACACCTCATCGCTCGACACCATCTACTCGCCCGTAGTCTCGGGTAAAGTGACTTTCGACTTCAAGAAGGTATATTCGGCCTCATCCATATTCGAAGCCTTCCTGGTTGACGCATCCGGCAACAAGACCGAAATCGAGTTGGGAGCCAGCACAACCAACTGGACACCCATCGTCATCGAAGATGTGCCCGAAGGCTCGCGCTTTGCCTTCCTGATAAGCAACTCCTACCTCGACAATTTCATGGCATTCGCACACCAAGAGATTACCAAAGGTATACAACTGCAGAAAAACTCGCTCAACCGTCCGAGCAGTTGGATGTCGCTGTATGCCGGTGAGGAAAAGGCTACCGACAATACCATACAGTTTACGTTCAAGAATATCGGTACCCAGGCTATCGAAGCCGGAAGCTACAACTTCACCACCCAACTGGTCGATGAGAACAACGCTCCCGTCGAAGGTGTTTCGTACAAGACCTATATCCAGAACGGTGACGAGTATACACTCTACGAAGACAACGTAATACCCGGCCCGGCCATTGCTACCAACGAAGAGAAGACCATCAGCGGCTACATGCTCATCGAATGCGACGACGAGATCAGCAAACTCATGTTCAATGTAATCGCCAACGGTGTAGAGAACACGCACTTCGTTGTAATGCAAACAGGAAACAACCTGACCATCAGACCCAACAAGGGCTCAGCCTCTTTGCCTGAACTGGTCTTTGGCATGACCAACAAAGCCATGACTCTCGACTACGTCATCAAGAACAGCAGCAACAACGGCGCCCTCACCATCTCGAGCTTCACGGCCCCTGAGAACTCGGCATTCACGGTACAGGCCGAATTGCCTATCGTCATTCCCAGCAGCGGCTCCGATACGATTCAGATCACCTTCGATGCAGCCCCGGGACACTATGCCGACAGCATTGCCGTAGAGCACGACGGTATAGGCAACACGAAATTTGCCGTATCGGGTACCATGCTGGCCGCAACCACTTTGCTCGAGTCGTTCGAAGGCGACATGTTCCCGCCCATCTTGTGGTCGGTCATGCAAGGAGAGTGGAGCAAGAGCTCGAGCTCGCCTTACGACGGTAAAGCCTGCGCCGCCGCTACAAGCGTAGAACCCGATACCCTCGTCACTCCGTTGCTCCACCTGGCAGCCGGCGACTCCATCGCATTCTCGCTCAAAGCCGCAAGCTCAACGGGCTACGGAACAGAGATCTACTACTCGGCCGACGGTAAGAACTGGAATCCGTTGAAATCGATTTACGTATACGCTTCGTATTGGAACGACTGGGAACCCATGGCCGTCTACATGCCCGACGACTTTACAGAGGGTGACTACTACCTGGCATTTGCCAGCACGAGAACCTACCTCGATCTGGTTTATGGCCCGCAAGTAGTTTATCAAGATCACCGACTCGACATCAAGAATTTCACAGGCTCGACCAAGGGTATGGTCAACTACTCGCAAGACTTTACCATCGAAATCGCTTGCCTGGGTATCGAAGATGAAACGGCCGACAGCTACTCGATCGACCTGATGAATGGCGACGAAACCATTGGCCACTACGAGGTGGAAGACATGACGCTGGGCGACACCAAGAGCTACACTTGCTCGTGGACTCCTCATACCGTTGGCGAAGCCCACATCTACGCTCTGTTGACCCTCAACGGCGCCGTAACTTCGACCGATACCATTACGGTAGATGTAGCCGAAGAGACCTTGATTTCGGCCATCATGATTGGCGACTTGAACTCCCCCACATCGACGACGTACTACAAGCACCTCCTCTTCGAGACGCTCTATACGCCCGATTTGCTCGACGGTCTGACCGAAGGCGATGTAATCGAATCGATCAACCTGCCCTATCTGGCCGTCAACTCTACCGTACAAGGGTATAGAATCAACGTCTGGTTCGGCAACACCGACAAGACCGAACTGACCACCGAAGCCATGTCGGCTGCCGACATCGAAGGCCTCTCTCACATCGGTGCAGACCTGAGATTCGAAATCGGCGGTACTCAAGAGGCTCCTCTCTATTTCGAAATGCACCCCGAAACGCCCATTACCTACAATGGTGGCAACATTAGCCTCATTGTTTCGGTCGACTCTACGGCTTATGCTCCTCGTGACAATGCCCAGTTCTTCCTGTCGGAGGGCAACCTCAGATCGATGAAGGCCTACTCGTTCGACGGTAACACATCGGCCGACTACATGGATGCCTGGACAAATGGCTCATACGTACCGGGCTACAAAGAGAGCATTATGACCATCAAACTGGGTCTGGCTGCCGAGGCTCCTGTTGTTCACGGTATCGTTACCCGTGCCGACAGTGACGAACCTATCGAAGGTGCTACGGTCACCATGCAATCGGGCGAAGTCATCTACTCGGCCACGACCGATGCCAGCGGTGCTTACAGCATCTCCGTACTGCAACCGGGCAAAGAGTATGAAATGAGTGTGACGAAAGACCAATACACCGCCGTAGACGGAGTAACGGTTACCGTAAATGAAGGCGACGACATCGAACAGAACTTCGAGCTGACCATCATCACCGGTATCGACCACACGGCCGAAGCTGCCACCAAGATATTTACCGACCGCTCGGGCAATATCCGCATCGAGGCTGGCAGTCCCATCGAGCTGGTTAAGGTATACTCGATGAGCGGTAGCCTCTGCATCACCGAAAGTCCTGCCACCGAATCGGCCATAATCAATGCCGCCAACCTCAAGGGCGTTTACATCGTCGAGGTTCAAACGGCCGGCAGCGTGAAGCGTGCCAAGGTAAGACTCTGATACGACTTATCACTCAAACCATAAAGAGGCTGTCTCAAAATAGAATTGCAAAAGTAAAAATCTTATAGATTAAAACCTAGAAGTAAAAAATCTCCTGCTTTAGCCCTTGTTTATTGCAATTATAGGACTAAAAGCAGGAGATTTTTATGTTGTAGCTTATAGATTGTAAGTAACCCTATCTCTATTTTCTATTTTGAGACAGCCTCTTTTTTTTATTTCGTCAAGCCAAAATAAAGCCCTATATTTGTAAACATGAACCATCCAGCAGTGTCATCGATGAAACGATATGCCATCATAGTAGCCGGCGGCAAAGGTACTCGCATGGGCAGCGAGCTGCCCAAACAGTTTCTGCGCCTGGCCGGGAAACCCATACTGGCCCATACGCTCGACAATTTCTACCGGTTCGACCCCGCGACAGAGCTGGTGGTCGTACTCCCCGCCTCGCAGCAGGAGTATTGGAAAGCGGTATGCCAGGAGTGCCATATCGACATTCCCCACCGCATCGCCTCGGGCGGAGAGACCCGCTTCCACTCGGTGCGCAACGGGTTGGCCCTGCTCCCCGACGAGGGGCTCGTGGCCATTCACGACGGAGTGCGCCCGCTGGTCGCCCACACCGTTATCGAGCGTTGCTTCGCTACGGCACAAGAGTATGGCGGTGCCATACCTACCCTACCGCTCACCGACTCGCTGCGGCAACTGGGCCCCGACGGTTCGAGCCAGGCGGTGGACCGCAGCCGCTTCGTGGCCGTACAAACCCCGCAGACCTTCCGCTGCCACGAAATCAAAGAGGCCTATGACCAACCCTATCGCGAGACCTTCACCGACGATGCCTCGGTCTACGAGGCGGCCGGATACGCTCCCCGCCTGGTCGAGGGCAACCGCGAGAATCTGAAGATAACCCTACCCATAGACCTGGCTTTGGCCGAAATTCTGCTCGCCCGATGACCGACCTCGCCAAACTCGATATAAAATACCTGCCCGGAGTCGGGCCCAAACGGGCCGACCTCCTCAACAAGGAGCTGGAGATACATACCTATCTCGATCTGCTCCACTACTACCCCTACAAATACATCGACCGCAGCAAGACCTACAAGATAAGCGAGATCGACGGCTCCATGCCCTACATCCAACTGCGGGGACGCATCGTCTCGTACAATACCCACGGCGAGGGTGCCCGTCGGCGTCTCACCGCCCTGTTTTCCGATGGCACAGGGGTAATCGAGCTGGTATGGTTCAAGGGCATCCGCTACATCACCGAGCGATACAAGCCGGGCACGGAGTATACCCTGTTCGGACGGCCTACCCTCTTCAACGGGAAATTCAACATTGCCCACCCCGAACTCGACCCCATCGACGACCGCATCGACAACACCACCGGTCTGCAAGGCTACTACAACACGACCGAGAAAATGAAGAACGCCTTTCTCAACTCCAAGGCGCTGCAAAAGATGGTCTACACCCTGCTAACCAGCATACAGGCCCCACTGCCCGAAACCTTGCCCGCCCCCGTCATCGCCCACATGCAACTGATGGGGATTACCGATGCCCTGCGCAACATCCATTTCCCCATATCGGTCGGCCACCTGCGCCGGGCCGAGATGCGGCTCAAATTCGAAGAGCTCTTCTATCTGCAGCTCCACATCCTGCGATACACCCGGCTGCGCAACCAGAAACTGGGCGGATTCCGGTTCGACCACATCGGCGACTGCTTCAACAACTTCTACCACCACATACTTCCCTTTGAGCTCACCCAAGCCCAAAAGCGAGTCATCAAAGAGATACGGGCCGACATGGGCAGCGGCCGGCAGATGAACCGGCTGCTGCAAGGCGACGTGGGCAGCGGCAAAACCCTGGTGGCCCTCATGAGCATGCTTATCGCCGTCGACAACGGCTACCAGGCTTGCCTGATGGCCCCCACCGAGATACTGGCCACCCAGCACTACGAGGGGCTGAAAACGATGGTCGAGCCTCTGGGGTTGCGCATCGAGCTTCTCACCGGGTCGGTCACCAAGAAGCGGAGGGCCCCCATTCTCGAGGGGCTGCTCACCGGCGAGGTCAACCTGCTCATCGGCACCCATGCCCTGCTCGAAGATACGGTCCACTTCGCCAACCTGGGCTTTGTCGTCATCGACGAGCAGCACCGGTTCGGCGTAGAACAGCGCTCCCGCCTCTGGCACAAGAACTCCACGCCGCCCCACATTCTGGTGATGACGGCCACCCCTATCCCCCGCACCCTGGCCATGACGGTCTACGGCGACCTCGACGTATCGGTCATCGACCAGCTGCCCCCCGGCCGCAAACCCATACAGACCCTGCTCCAATACGACAGCAAGCGAGGCCAACTCTATGCCGCCCTGCGCAAGCAGTTGCAGATAGGTCGGCAGGCCTATATCGTCTACCCCCTCATCCAGGAGAGCGAGAAGAGCGACCTGAAAAACCTCGAGGAGGGCTACGACCACATACGCGAGGTGTTCCCCGAGTACCGGGTGTGCATGGTTCACGGCAAGATGAAGGCAGCCGAGAAGGAGGAGCAGATGCAGCGGTTCGTCTCGGGCGAGGCGCAAATCATGGTAGCCACAACCGTCATCGAAGTGGGGGTGAATGTACCCAACGCCTCGGTCATGATTATCGAGAATGCCGAGCGGTTCGGACTGGCCCAGCTGCACCAGTTACGAGGCCGTGTAGGCCGCGGAGCCGAGCAGTCGTACTGCATACTGATGACCTCGTACAAAATAAACCAGGATACCCGCAAACGGCTCGAACTGATGACCGAGACCAACGACGGATTCCGCATTGCCGAAGCCGACATGCAGATGCGCGGGCCCGGCGATATGGAGGGAACCCAACAGAGCGGCATCGCCTTCAACCTGCAAATTGCCAACCTGGCCAAAGACGGCCAAATCTTGCAGGCGGCTCGCGACGAAGCCAACGCGCTGCTCGACAGCGACGAACGACTGGAACATCCTGAAAATTATATCGTACGAAAAGAGTTGAGCCGGATCTTCGAAAGGCAAAAAAACTGGGGATTGATTAGCTAATGTAAAATAAGGGGTTTTATGTTGTAAAACATATTATTCATAATTTATTATAAATCAAATAGATAATACGCAAAATCTACCATCACCCCATAGAGGGAGACTAAATTTTGTTAACCACCCAGAACACTTCTCCCCAAAAATCATTATCTTTGAAGAGTGCGTTTGAAAAAAGCACACCCATATCATAGTTTAGATTACTGGAAGTCTTTTTTTGACTCTCTATTTTTTTAGGACTTGGCTCGGGCCAGAAACAAATTAAAATGTATTTCGGAAAAATAAAACATTGTATCCTCCCACTGCTGCTTGCATTCTCGTTAGGCACACTCAATGCCCAACACAATAGGAATCTCTCTACTCAACAACACTCCAAACTGCATCAAGACCTCATCGCCGGTCAGCAGAACATTCACAAGTCCATCAATCTGGTCGACTCGATTGCCCTGCTCGAGATGCTCGAAGAGGAGGAAGAGGAGTTCCCCGGGTCGGATGTATATGGCGACAACTGGGATCAGACGTGGGTAAACCCCTATAAAGTTCCTATCGAAAAACTGCCCGAAACCGAAACCATCGACGTATCGGAATATTGCATGCCCATCATCAGCCACATCACCTCGAACTACGGCTGGCGTCGCCGTCGCATGCACCGGGGCGTAGACCTCTCGCTCCATATCGGCGATACGGTGCGTGCCGCCTTCTCGGGCAAGGTACGGCTCACCCGCTACGAGCGCCGCGGCTATGGCTACTACGTCATCATCCGCCACAACAACGGTCTCGAGACCATCTACGGTCACCTCTCCAAATTCCTGGTGGAGCCCGACCAAATCGTCAAAGTGGGCGACCCCATCGCCCTGGGTGGAAACACCGGCCGCTCTACCGGTCCGCACCTCCACTTCGAGACTCGCTACCTGGGTATGGACATCAACCCCAACAAGATATTCGACTTTGTAAACCAGGTACCCCACACCGATACCTACACCTTCAACCCCAAAGAGTTGGCCAGCAGTCTGGGATACGGGAAATACAAAAACAGCAGAAACAAAGGGACCAACAACGGTGCCAAATATGTGTCGTACCGCGTACGCAAAGGCGACTCGCTGTCGAGAATAGCCAGCAAATACGGTGTCTCCATCAACCAATTATGCAAACTGAACGGAATCAAACGAAACGCTATCCTGCGTGAAGGGAAGGTTCTGAGAATAAGATAATAACCCCAAAATTAGAACAACAACAAAAAATTGAATCATTTCCATTAAAACAAACTGCTTCATTCTATAAAAAGCATCAACGTGCGTTGGTGCTTTTTTTTATTCCTCTCCACTCTGTACAGCCCATCCCAAAGAGCTGCCTGCCGACAAAAAGCAGACGGCATCCCCCCGGCAGAGAACGAGTCGCCCCTTCCCCGGGAGAAGAAGGGGGCTACCTACCTCGGCACACAGGAGTGTGACCGAACGGCTCGATTCGGAACCCGGCGACACAGAAGACAGAAGGTCCCGGCCATGGAGCAAACAGCCTCAGGGACAAACAGCCTCAGGATGTGATTGGGGAAGGGAAAAGAGGCTATACCTATTTTCCAAACAGAGAGTGATAGCGTTGCAGCAGTTCGCTATACGGGGTCAGATGCCGGACAGGCAACAGCGAAACCGACGAATAGCGGTCTATGGCTATCCGGTTGTAATCGCCGAAACCGCTTTGCAAGGCCTTCTCGAGATAGCCGATTGCCTTGTCGGCATCGGTCATGGCATACATGCAGGCCAAATAGAAATAGTCGATATTGCGCACCGTACCCGACTGCAGCAGCCGGCTCTCCCAGCGAGCCATCTCCTGAGGTTGATGCAGGCGGGCAAAGGCAATGCCCTTGAGGTTGTCGCCATAGTAGGTCGACTGGTCGTCGAGGCTCAGCACCTTGCGATAGTCGGCCTCGGCTTCGGCCCGGTTTTCAAATCCATACTCCTGCACGTAGGCCCGCAGCAGATAGAGATAGGGCATCGTAGGAGCTACGGCGATAGCCTCGTTGTAGTAACCGATAGCATCGATGTAATTCCCCTCGTCGTAAGCAATCATACCCCGCTCGATACACACCTGCACATTCGACGGATCGTATACGGCAGCCTGCCGGATAGCCTGGTCGGCAGCCACCAAATCGCCGGCACCGCGTTCGATTTCGGCCTGCAGCCGATAGTATTCGGCATTCTGGCCATCTTTCTCGAGGGCCCGCTTAATATCGTTGCGGGCATCGTCGAAGCGTCCCAGACGCGACAAGCAATAGGCCCGGTTGTAGTAGATGCTGTGGAAGTTGAAGAAGTTCTCGGAGAGAATCGTATTCCAGTCGCGCAGCGACAAGTTGAAGTCGTAATGGTCTTTATAGATAGAACCTCGCACATAATAGAGCATGCCCTGACGGGGGAATCGCTCGATGTTCCGGTTCAGTCCGGCAATCACCTCGCTGTAAGCCTCGTTGCTGTAAGCCACCAACTGCTGCACGGCACCCGAACGTCCGTCGTCGAGCGATACAGCGTAGACCAGATCGTCGACCGCCTCGGGCAACAGCCCCATCTCTTTGTAGATTTCGCTACGCTCCAGGTAGACCATGGGATCTTTGGGCGAAAGATTCACCGCCTGAGCCAGAAGGTCTTTGGCCCGCACCGGTTGCCCGACGTGTGCTTCGACCCGGGCCAGCCCCATGTAGGCACTCTGGCTGCGGGTATCCATCCGCAACAACTGGCTGTAATCGATTTTGGCCAAGTCGTATTGGCCCATCTTGCAAAGCAGGTCGCCCCGGTCTTTCAAGGCCAGCCGATGGTTGGGAACCAGACGCAAGGCACTGTTCAGGTCGGTCAGGGCCGGCTTGTTCTCCCCCTTCACCGTCAGAATCTTGGCCCGCAGCAGATAGGCCTGGGCCAAGTCGTCTTTCTCCCGGCGGGGAAAATATTTGATGGCATTGTTTATATCCGACAAAGCCTTCTCCATTTCGCCCTGTCCGAAATAGGCCATGGAGCGGCTGTAATAGGTCCGGTAGTCTTGAGGATTGGCGGCCAGCTCTTCGGCATAAACCTCCATCATGGCTTTCACCAGATCGTCGTCGGCAGCCGAAGCCGGAGCCGAAACGACCGACAGACCCAATAAAACAACTCCCCATATACAGTTACGTCGTACACCCATCGTGAACCCCCTTTTCTGTTTTTGCATTTATACTATTCCGAGCTGCCCTGCCGGCAAATTCCACATCGGGAGAATCGGCCCGCCTATATTCGACAGGCACCGGCCTCGTTTCACCCTTCGGGGACGAACGGCCGACCCCATTGTCGGCAACTCTTTTTCAGGGCAAAAATACAAACATTTCTCCGAATGAACAAACGGTCGCATAGCCATTTACACGCGGTTGTGTACGGTGGCTACGACAGCTCGACCGTCTCCAAATCGTCGGGCACGAAAACCCGCCCGGTGAAGTGCTGCAACGCCTCGGCCCGGTAGAGCTCCTTGCGGGTGGCCAGGTTGCGGTCTTCGGTATGGTAGAGCAACAGGTTCTTTACCCGCAGCTGCTCGGCCAGGCTCCCTGCCTCGAGCGCCGTGCTGTGGTGCTTCTCATAGGGCTTGAAGATGTCGCGGTCGCGATAGAGGCAGAAGGCCTCGCACAGCATCCAGTCGGCCCCCTCGACATACGACCGGTTGGCCTCGTTGTAGGGCTCGTCGCCCAGGCATACCAGCCGCTGCCCGCCGGGCAGCGCTACCTGGAAACCAAACTGTTTCTCCTTGGTCGACAGGATGTCGAAACACTGAAACTGCATGTCGCCCACCTCGAAACGCTCCTTGTCCTTCACCTCGTGGAAGAGTACCCCATTACCCAGATAGGCCCGGTCTTTGGCCGAGAGGGTCATACGGCATATCCAGTCGAGTACCGTCAGCACCTTGTCGTGGCCATACACGGTGAAGGCTCCTTCGTACCGGCCGCTCTTCATGCGGTTGATAATCATGCGCACTACCCACACGGCACCCAGTATGTGGTCGGTGTGGGCGTGGGTGACAAACATATCGTGCAGGGAGCTCAGGTCGATGCCCGCCTTCTCGAGCTGCGAAAGCACCCCGTTTCCTCCCCCGGCATCGACCAGACATCGCGAGGTTTCGGTACTCAACACAAAACAAGTATTGTAGCAGCGGGTAACGATGGCATTGCCCGTGCCCAGCATGGTAAGGGTATTGTGACTCATAACACTATTTTCAGGACCGACGATACCGTCCGTATACGACGGTTTCATACGGCATATTTGAAAAAAGGGAGAGGTCGACGGTTACCGTCGCTCCCCTCCCGAAATCGGATTTTATTTTTCTCTATTTTTTGTCAAACGCATTGATGGTCTGTCTGATGCGCACCAACCGGGTGAGCAGTCCTTCGAGCCGGTCGAGCGGCAACATGTTGGCGCCGTCCGACTTGGCCTCGCGGGGATTGGGGTGTGTCTCCATGAAGAGGCCATCGACCCCTACGGCCACCCCGGCACGGGCTATCGTCTCGATGAGTTCGGGCACGCCGCCGGTCACACCCGAATCCTGATTGGGCTTTTGCAGCGAGTGAGTGGCGTCGAGCACCACAGGGAAACCTAACTTCTGCATCACCGGGATACCGCGATAGTCGACAATCAGGTCTTGATAGCCGAAGGTGGTACCCCGCTCGGTAATCATCACCCGGTCGTTACCGGCATCGACCACCTTTTGAGCGGCAAACTTCATCGCCTCGGGCGAGAGGAACTGCCCCTTCTTGATATTCACCACGCGACCCGTCTGAGCAGCGGCCACCAGCAGGTCGGTCTGCCGGCACAGGAAGGCGGGAATCTGCAACACATCGACATACTGAGCCGCCATGCGCGCCTCGTCGGCCGTGTGTATATCGGTCACCACCGGTATCTGGTAGGTTTCGCCCACCCGGCGCAAAATCTTCAGGGCCTTCTCGTCGCCGATACCGGTAAAGGAGTCGAGACGCGAGCGGTTGGCCTTGCGATACGAACCCTTGAATACATAGGGAATCTGCAACGCATCGGTTATCTGCACAATCTTTTCGGCAATCTCCATAGCCATGGCCTCGCCCTCGATTACACAGGGGCCGGCCAGCAGGAAGAAGTTGCCGCTGTCGGTATGTTTCAGTTTTTCGAGTTTCATTATTTCGGGTTTAATTGGTTCATCAGTTGTATCGTGTGACAAGCCACCAGACCGGCCGTCTCGGTGCGCAGGCGGCTCGGGCCCAGCATCACGGGGCGGAAGCCGCAGGCGATGGCCTGCTCCACCTCCTCGGGGCTGAAATCGCCTTCGGGGCCAATCAGTATCAGGGCATTCTCACCGGGCCGATAGAGCTCGGTCAGCTCCTTGCGGTCGCCCTCGTCGTAACAGTGGGCTATGAACTTCTGGCCGTCGAACGGCCGGGCCACAAACTCGGCAAAGGGAGTCATCTCGGAGAGTTGCGGCAGCACCGCCTTGAGCGACTGTTTCATGGCCGAAACCAGAATCTTGTTCAGGCGCTCGGTCTTCAACTCCTTCCGCTCCGAGAAACGGCAACGCAACAACGTGATGGCATCGATGCCTATCTCGGTGGTTTTCTCGGCAAACCATTCGATGCGGTCGAGGTTCTTGGTGGGGGCAATGGCCACATGCACCCGGGCGGTCCAAGGGTTGGGAGCAGCCTCCCTCTCGAGCAGCCGCACGCCGCAGCGCTTGGGGTGAGCCAACACGATCTCGGCCCGATAGCGGGTACCCCGCCCGTCGATAATGCCAATCTCGTCGCCCTCCTTCATGCGCAACACCCGCACACAATGCTGGCTCTCGCCTTCGGGCAACTCGTGCACGGTCTCTATATCGGGAGCATAGAATATCTGCATGGCATCAACTGTCGATTAAGCGTTGGCCTGAGCCGTGCGTTGATGTTTGTAGTGGAAGGTGAGCGCAAACAGCACACCGATTACAAAAGCATAAGCGGCAAAGATGGTCCAGCAGGCCGTCCAGTCGGTCTCACCAGCCGTGGTGTGGGCCTTGATTACCCATCCGGCACCGTAACCGCCCACGATAGAACCCAAGCCGTTGGTCATCATCATAAAGATACCCTGTGCACTGGCCTTGATCGAAGCGGGAGCCTCATCGGCAATAAAGAGCGAGCCTGACACATTGAAGAAGTCGAAAGCCATACCGTAGACAATCATCGACAAGATAAGGAAGAGTACCGAGAAGCCTTCGGGACCGCCAATGGCGAAGAACCCGAACCGAAGCACCCAGGCGGTGAAGCTGATAATCATCACCCGCTTGATACCGTATCGGCTCATGAAGAAGGGAATGGCCAAGATAAACAGCGT
This sequence comes from Barnesiella sp. ET7, assembly GCF_024733785.1. NCBI lineage: Bacteria > Pseudomonadati > Bacteroidota > Bacteroidia > Bacteroidales > Barnesiellaceae > Barnesiella > Barnesiella sp. ET7. The sequence goes on along the minus strand of NZ_JANRHM010000010.1, from coordinate 17,022 downwards.
CTCGGATACCTGCGAAAGCGACGAGAGGATAACCGAATATTTCACGGCCCAAGAGTCGGGCGAAGAGGCTTTGAAGCTATCGAGGAAAGGCACACCGTACATGTTGGTCACCTGCAAGGCGGCACCCAGCAGGAACGAGAAAAGCAGGAACACGGCTGTGCGGTAATTCTTGAAAAGTACCAGCGCATCCAAACCCAGCATCGACAGGAGGCCGTTGTTTTTCATCGCCTTGGCCGGCGGACAAGCCGGCAGGGTAAAGCAGTAGAAACCCATCACCACCGAAGCAACCCCGGCCATGAGCAACTGTCCGTTGTTGGCGCTGAAGCCGGTGAAGTTGTCGATCCACATGGCTACGATAAAGCCGACCGTACCCCACACCCGCACCGGCGGATAGTCTTTGACACGGTCCAGTCCGGCCTTGTCGATGGCGTTGTAGGCCACCGTATAGGAGAGCGACAGCGTAGGCATATAGGCAAGCATGTTGACCAGCATCGCTATCTTGAAAAAGTCATAGTCCGAAATGAATGCCGCACTGAAAAGGGCAATGGCACCCACAAAGTGCAAGCCGCCCATCAAGCGCTCGGCATTGATCCACTTGTCGGAGACGATACCGATAAGAGCCGGCATGATGAGCGAAGCGATACCCGACAAGGCAAACACGCTGCCTACAAGAGCACCGTCGAAAGCAAGCCCCCCCTCTTCGGTAGGCGTAGTCATATAGAGCCCCAATGTACAGAGCCAAGATCCCCAAATAAAAAATTGGAGAAAGTTCATTACTATGAGTCGCAGTTTGATACTTTTCATATAATTGTGTTTTGTATTACGATCCTTATCCTATACCCTTGCATGGCTTAGATTAGCAGGCAAAGCTACCAAAATATCGCTGTTTTTACAAGCGATTGTCTCTTTTATTCAGTTCCTCCTGTATACGGGCTGCCTCTTCGTAAGCCTCCGAGGCAATAGCCTTTTCGAGCCGTTCCTTCAACTCCTTACGCGAACAGGCCGACAAGTCCCGCTCCTCTTTTTTTACGACCTCCTTTTCGCGACTACGCTCGGGAGAATGCTCATCGGCCTCCTCCTCTTCATAAACGAAACCGGCCTCCTCGATAATCTCGGGCATGACAAAAATATCGGAGCGTGTACGCAAGGCAATGGCTATAGCATCGGACGTACGAGCGTCGACCCGCATCTCGCGGGTACCATCGTCGAAAACCATCTCGGAGTAGAAGACTCCGTTCTCCAATTTATAAATGCAAACTTCTTTCAACCGTATGCCGAAACCATGGGCAAAACTTACAAACAGATCGTGGGTGATGGGTCGAGGCGGAATGATGCCCTCGAGTGAAATGGCTATCGACTGGGCCTCGGATACACCTATTACTACGGGAATGCGACGGGGTCCCTCCTCCTCGGCAAGGACCAGAGCGTATGCTCCCTTCTTCACTTGACTATATGTCAATCCCAATACCTTTAACTTGATACGATTTTCCACAGCTCACTGGTTTTATAAGAAACAAAGATAGTGAAAGGTGAGAGCAGAGACAAACAGGAAACGTAGTTTTCAATATTTGTCTCTGCCGAACCGACTCCTATCTTCTCAAAGATAGCGAAAGGTGAGAGTAAAAAAGCCAAAACCGTTTGAGACTTTACCACACCGCATTCTATCTTCTTAAATTCAAAGATAAGGAAAATATCGTACCATTGGACTCTTGGAGTAAAAAATATGAATTCAACAGACAGGGAACAAAAAAAAAGACTTTGTGGTCGATTCTTCCTTTTCAGGTGTTATTGGGTCAAAAACTATGCTCACGCACAGAGGGGATCTCAAAATATGACGATTCACATCGTCCTACAATAAAACGAATCAAAACCACAAAGTCTATCTCTTTACATCTCTTTCGTCGCTTTCAAGGTCTGTTCCACCTCTTCGAGCGAAGTATTACGCAAAATTATTTTTTTATCTTTATCCAGCAAATAGAGTGCCGGCATAACTCGCAAATCGAAACAGCGTTCGCCATTCTCCATCGAAGCGACCACCCACTCTTTGGGATAGTCGGCCACACCGGCCAGCCACTCTTCGGTCTCGCCATCGGGATAAAGCGACAATATCGTAAGCCGCCCCTCGCGTATCTCTTGCAGCAAGGCCTGCGACACACTCAGCCGCAAGGTAGCCAACGAGCAATCTTCACACTCGGGGTCGTTGATGTATAGCAGAATATAAGGCGACTTCAATTTTTTGATGCGGTACTTCTTATCTTTACCGGGCAACTTGTACTCAAAGTCGGTAACCGTCATACCTACCTGATTTTTCGTCAGCACATCGTATTGATAGATATAACGCAACTTTCGCAACTCGTCGACCTTCTTCGACTCGGCCACAGCCTCGGCAAAAGGCAAATAGGCCTCGTCACTCACAAAGGTTCCCCCACCGCTGTACAGATACTTGTCAGCTATGTCGGCATACATCAACAAGATGTCACCATCGCTCGAAGCCCGCTTCAGCAAAATTGCAATCGCTTTCATCGTACTTTCTCGCGAAGTGATGCGCATGATTGAAGTAAAATCGACAAATGCCTGCTCGACCACCAACGGTGCCTCTAAATAGGCCCTATCCTCTACTGCAAAATTATCCCAATAATGTTCTATCAGATATTCACTCCTTACATCGGGAGTAGTGAGACTGTCGGGAATATCGGGCAACTGGTAAGGTGCCACAGCCGAATCCTGCGCCTTCGACAAAAAGAAGGTGCAAACAAACGCACACACTATCAGCACTTTTCTTACCATAAAAAAATCTCAATTATCAATTTAAACTCCATCAACCACATCCCCTTACATTACATCTATCCGGCAAAGATACTAAAATTATCTAAACCTCCAACCATTCTATCATTTTTATTTCCGTAAGAAAAAAAAGGCGACTGCGCACAAAAGGATTGTCTTGGAGAGGGAACAGCCTTATTCTCATATCTTTTTATCAATCCACTTACCCCACTTCATGTAGGCGGCCGAAAACAGCAGAATGCCGATGGCATACACGTGCTCGGTGGTCCAGCATACGGCTACATCGACCCGCAGGTAAAAAATCATCACCACCACATAGACGATATAGATGAGCAGCGTGACCAGTTCCAGCAGAAAGGCCATGCGGGTATTGCCCGTGCCCGAGACGGCCTGAAAACAGACATTGCCCGGAACAATAAACAGATAGGCCGAGCAGAGTACGAAAAGAGAGGGAACCGAGGCCGATATAAGGTCGGGCATATCGGTATAGATACGCAGGATAAGGGTGGGGAAAAAGACGAAAAACAGGATGAGCGGCAACTCAAAGAGATAGGCCATGCGTATGCACTGCCCCATCGTACCCCGCACATACCGGGCATCGCCCGCCCCTATCAGGTTGCTGATGAGCGTGCTGCAGGTCGAGGCAAAGGTGATGACTATCATAAAGGGCAGCGCCGACACGTTGCGGATGATGTTGGTAATCGCCAACGACCGTTCGCCCAGATGCTCGACCGCAATGAAGAAGAGAAACCAGGTCGACATCGACACGAAATTCTGAATCATGGTCCATACCGAGGTATTCAGGATGTGTCGCAACGAGTCGCCTCGACGCAGACTGAAACCATCCAAGCCATACTTGCGGACATCGACCCGCATGCGGGTATAGACGATAAAGAAGATGAGCGAAACCAGCTCGGCAAGCGACGACCCGATGGCGGCACCCGCAATGCCCATAGCCGGGAATCCCAGCTTGCCGAACACGAGGATATAGTTGAAGACCACATTCGACAGCACCATCACCACCGAGTTGAGAGTCAAGGTCTTGGTCTGTGTAGTACCCACAAAGAAGGCTCGGAACATCACGGCCACAAAGGCAAAGAAGAAGCCGTAGACCCTCCAGTGGATATAGCTCATGGCCGCCTCGTAGACGTGTGGCGACTTGATGAACGGGGCCAGCAGAATGGGCGAAACGAAATAGGAACAGACAAACAGCACCAGCGCTACCCCCAGCAGGAAGAGGGTCCCCTTGTAAAAAATGGGACCTATGCGGGAGTAGTTGCCCTCGCCGTTGCGCCGCCCCATGATGATCTGGGCCCCCAGGCTAAAGCCGAAGGCTATCATGAAGAAGGTCATGTAGTAGACCCCGGCAATGGCCGACGCACCCAGCTCCACCTCGCCTACCCGCCCCATGAAAGCGGTATCGGTCATGCCAATAAGCTGCTCCATCACCAGGCTGATGAGGATAGGATAGGCAATGTGCCATATCTGTTTATAGCTGTATTTTACCGGATTACTCGCCATACTGCTGCAAATAGGCTTCGGCAGCCTCACACAGTTCATTATACCACGCCTCGCCAAACCGACGAATCAGCGGCTCTTTCAGAAATTCATATACCCGCACCTTCTCGCTGCGGCCCAGCACCTCGCCGGCCTTGCAGATTTTCCAACGGTGGTAATTCACGGCCGAGAAGTCGGGGTACTCCTTCAACCGTATGGGATAGAGGTGGCACGAGATGGGTTTGTAGAAATCGATTTTCCCGGCCCGATAGGCCTTCTCGATGGCACACTGGCACATGCCGTTCTTGTCGTAACAGGTAAAGACACAATCCTTGCCGTTGACAATCGAGGTGACCAGGTCGCCCTCCTCATCGACATAGGCTACCCCCTGCTGCTCGATAACCCGCCGGGCCTCGGGCAGCAAATCGTCCCACACGACATCGAGAATCTCCTTGAGTTTACAACGCTCCTCCTCGGTGATGGGGGCACCGGCATCGCCTTCGACGCAACAGGCACCCAGACACTTCTCGAGGTTACAAATAAAAAATCGTTCTATGACGTCGAGGCTCACCAGAGCTTGGCCTACTTGTAGCATAATCTCCTCGGTTACGGTTGTTTTCATCGGTTAGTATAAGGCAGAAAAGCCGGGGTGCACAACTGGCACTCCGGCATATTCCAAACATTGATTTCTATTATTTCAACAGGTCGTGACCCGTCATCTCGGCCGGCTGTGGCAAGCCCATGATGTGGCAAATCGAGGGAGCCACATCGGCCAGAATACCGTTCTCGACACGAGCCTCTTTGTTCTCGGTCACATAGACAAACGGCACGGGATTGAGCGAGTGTGCCGTGTTGGGCGTACCATCGGGGTTCTCGGCATTGTCGGCATTACCATGGTCGGCAATGATGATTACCTCGTAGCCGTTGGCCTTGGCAGCCTCGACCGTATCGCGCACGCAAGCGTCGATAGCAACCACGGCTTTCTCGATAGCCGAGTAGATGCCCGTGTGGCCTACCATATCGCCGTTGGCGTAGTTCACAACGATAAAGTCGTATTTGTTTTCGTTGATGGCGGCTACCAGCTTATCCTTCACTTCGTAGGCGCTCATCTCGGGCTTCAGGTCGTAGGTAGCTACCTTGGGCGACGGAACCAGAATACGGTCCTCACCCTCGAACGGAGCCTCGCGACCACCGTTGAAGAAGAAGGTTACGTGGGCATACTTCTCGGTCTCGGCAATGTGCAGCTGGCTCTTGTGCTGTTTCGACAGATATTCGCCCAGCGTGTTGTGCACGTTTTCCTTGTCGAAGAGGATGTGCACGCCCTTGAACGAAGCATCGTAGGGAGTCATGCAGTAGTATTGCAAACCGGGAATGGTGTGCATGCCGGCCTCGGGCATGTCTTGCTGCGTGAGCACGATGGTGAGCTCTTTGGCACGGTCGTTACGATAGTTGAAGAAGATAACCACATCACCCTCTTTGATGCGACCGTCGCAGGTCGAGTTGACGATAGGTTTGATAAATTCGTCGGTTACATCGGCATCGTACGACTCCTGCATGGCCTGTACCATGTTGTCCGACTGGCGGCCGATACCGTTTACCAACAGGTCATAAGCCTCTTTGATACGCTCCCAGCGTTTGTCACGGTCCATGGCGTAGTAGCGGCCCACGATCGAAGCCACCTTACCGGCCGACGTGGCGCAGTGAGCCTCCAGTTCCTGGATGAAGCCCTTGCCGCTGTGGGGGTCGGTATCACGACCGTCCATGAAGCAGTGGATGAAGGTATTCTCCAAGCCATACTCTTTGGCGATGTCGCACAGTTTGAACAAGTGGTCGAGCGAACTGTGTACGCCACCGTTCGAAGTCAAGCCCATGAAGTGCATGTTCTTGCCGTTGTCGCGAGCATACGAGAAGGCCGAGATAATCTCTTTGTTCTGCAGGATAGAGTTGTCGGCACAAGCCTTGTTAATCTTTACCAGGTCTTGGTAAACGATGCGGCCGGCACCGATATTGAGGTGACCTACCTCCGAGTTACCCATCTGACCGTCGGGCAAACCCACATTTTCGCCACTGGCCTGCAGTTGCGAGTGAGGATAGGTTTTCAACAGATAGTCCCAATAAGGAGTGGGGGTATTGTAGATTACATCTGCGTGTGAATGATTGCCGATGCCCCAACCATCGAGAATCATCAAAAGTGCTTTTTTACTCATCGCTTTCTATTATTTAGAGTTATTTATCTTCTTAATCGGTATTCGGCAAAAACAGTGCCGAAGTCGCTCCGGCAGGCTCACGTCCACCGCTTGCCCCGCGGCGGCAAGCCCGAGGCTGTCAATTTGTCCTGCACCTCACCGGCTTACACCGCCACAGCCTCACCGGCCATGCAGCCCACCCGGCTCTTACATAGACGGTGCAAAGATAGTGCAAACCGCGGGCATCGCAAAATTTATTTCAATTCGTTAAGGGACAGAGCCTGTTTTCTGCCCTTCACCCGAAACGGCATTGCGCTCCCGGCCTCAAACCCACACCCTTGAACAGACTCTGCCTCGAGCCAATCGCACAAAAAGCAGGGGTCCTGCACACCATCGGCAGAGCCCCCGTATCGGATTGAAACGAATTGACCCGAGTCGCTACCGTTTCACAATCTTGTAACTCTTGTTCTGGATGCGGCACAGATATACACCCGGTTTGAAGCCGGCCATATCGAGCACGGTCACACCCTCGCAAGCCTGGGTCGAGAGAACCAGACGGCCGGTCATATCGTACAAAGCCACGGTTGTCTCCGGGGTAGCGCCCTCGATATGCAACTGATCGTTCACCGGGTTGGGATAGAGAAGTACGGGCTCGGCTGCCACCTCTTCTACACCACTGACATAGCGCACCGACACATGGCAGGTAGCCGACAACCCGTCGCTCGTCGATACGGTAATATCGGTTTCGCCCTCTTTATTCGAATGGACCACACCATCCTTATTTACCGTAGCTACCTCTTCGTTGCTGCTCTTCCACGTCAATCGGTCAAAATTAGCCTGCTCGGGATAGACGGTAACCGACAGCGAAAGATACGATGACGGGGTCATCGCCACGCTGTCCGCCCCATTGAACGTCAACTCCGCAGGCACCACATCGGGGAATGTTTCTATAACCTCGAATGCGCTCCACGGCAACGTGTTGCGATAAACCTCTTCGGCCGATGCCGGAACCCTCAGCACACCACGCAACAGGGTAACCGCCGAAAAGGTAGACATCCCGGCTTCCGGAGGCGTAGTGCTCATACACGTAACGGTTTTAATATTGCCACACTCCGACCAAATCATATCTGAGGCATCATAAACAAAACTGCCAAACGTAAGATCGGTCAATGCCGGCAGCTCGAGAAAGAGTCCGCTCGAGGTAGGTCGTCCCACATACAGGCTTCGAAGATGGTCACACCCCCAAAACAGCGGCCCGTTGTCGGCATCAAGCGTTTTATTCGTATCCGCAATCCTGGCTACCTTCAACGAGTCGTATAACGACAGAGCCGAAGATTGGTACCGAGAAATCGATTCGGGGATTTCCAGCGAATCCAGCCCCCAACCGGCAAACGCATATCGCTCGATATCGCCCACGAAATTGTCGAGATTCAACTCTTTCATGCTCGAGCAGTAGGCAAAAGCAAACTCTCCCACACTCGAAATCTTGCCTTTAACGGTTAGCTCCGACAAGCCCGAACAATTATAGAATGTCGAATCGCCTATCTCCTCTATCGATTCGGGCAATACCACCTTCGACAATTTCTTGCAATTGGCAAAAGCCGCCCACCCTATCGACTGCACCGACTGCGGAATATCCAAGTCCAGATTCTCACATCCCAAAAAGGCCCTTATCATAATTTCGCTCAACCGATCGGGAAGCTCCAGTCGGGTCAAACTCGTACAGTTCTCAAACGCATCGATACCTATCGACTCGACCGACGAGGGTATATTCACCTCTTCCAAACTACGGCATCCCAAGAAAACATAATGAGATATTTCCTTTAAAGACTCCGGCAACGAAACCTTGCGCAAATTGACACAATCTCTAAACACCCCCATCCATAAAGTTTCAATCCCCTCAGGTACCGTAACTTCCTCTATACCTTCACATCCTCTGAAGGCCTCCGAGTCGATAAAAGTTACCGTTTGGGGAATATCGATTACCTTTTCCTTATTCCACGGAAAGCAGAAATCAAGATGGGTCATGCTCTTGTTATACAATACATTGTCCACAATAGCCAAAGCTGCATTCGCCTCATCGACCGTTACAGACTCCAACGCATCGGAACCGTCGAACGCATGCCTATCGACCTGATATACGCCGGCCCCTAAATGCACATGGGTCAAGCTGGGGCAGTTGTTCAAACATACACCCACCTTCCTGATGGTAGGAGGAAGTATCAACTCTTTCAGATTGGGGCATCCGCTCAAATTGGGGACCTCGGTCAACGAAGCCGGCAAATCTATGGTTTCGATGGCACAACCCTCTATCCCCTCTACCGTCCGTACGGTATTGGGCAACGTGAGACTGGTCACTCCGCTAAAATCATATTTCGAAACCTTCACCCCGATTACGGGTCTCTTCTTTCCATAAAACTCATACGGATTCACTACACTGTCGGCCACAACCACATCACCGCTATACGTATGATGCACCGTTTCCCGTCCATCCAGATATTGCGAGATAACCCACACCTCATCGTCTGTATTGAGGCCATACAAGACACCGTTCGAACCAAACGTCGCCCGGTACTGAGCATACGACGGCAACAAAGCCAATACAGCCCATACAAGCAACCCTACTACTTTTTTCATAGCTATTCCTCCAGTTAATGAATCTATATACAAAGATAATCGTTTTTCTTTAATTAACAACTCTACAAGCCCCTATTTATGGGGATTTCGTAATATTATCATTATGCCATCCTCCCCACCTCGTAACTTTAAAACATAAAAACCGCACCGATTGCTCGATGCGGTTTTTATATGCCTCAAAAAAGAGATTAAACTCTCTTCTCTTTGATACGGGCTTTTTTACCGGTGAGTGCACGCAGATAATACAATTTGGCGCGACGCACTTTACCACGACGGTTGATTACGATCTCTTCGATGAACGGCGACTCGATGGGGAAGATTCTCTCTACACCCACGTTGCCCGACATCTTACGAACCGTGAAACGCTTTTTGTTACCGTGACCCGAGATGCGGATAACGTCGCCGCGGAATTGCTGGATACGCTCCTTGTTTCCCTCTTTGATACGGTACGATACGGTAATCGTGTCACCACTGCGAAAATCGGGGTGCTCTTTACCGCATGCGAATGCTTCTTCTGCAATCTTAACTAAATCCATTTTTAATAGCTATTTAAAATGTTCATACTGAAACGTAATATAACAGGCCACTTTTCCTGCCAGAGATTACGAAAAGCGGTGCAAAGTAACAACTTTTTCGGCACATAGCCAAGAGATACCCGCTTTTTTTACTCGACAACAGGCTTCTGCTGAAGATAAAAACAATCGAGACCGATAAATTTCATACTCCCCATTTGATATATCCTCTCTAAATTTGTAATTTCGTCCAATCGAAACAACAAATTATTCAAGAATATACACGCAATTTATGGTAAAGAAAATCATTGGAATCGCGGCTGTTTGCCTCTCGATGGCCTTCTGTGCAGAGGCTCAGCAAGGGCGTATCGTCATTCTACACACCAACGATACCCACAGCCAGATAGAACCTTTTGCCCCTTCACACAAGACGTATGGCGACTTGGGCGGCGTGGTGCGTCGCATGGCGGTCATCGACAGCATCCGCAACGCCGAGCCCAACGTGCTGCTGGTCGATGCGGGCGACGCCATTCAGGGTACTCCCTACTTCAATTTGTTCAAAGGCGATGCCGAGTTTGAGGCGATGAATGCCATGGGCTACGACGTGCGCACGCTGGGCAACCATGAGTTCGACGCCGGCATGGAGAAACTGGCCCAACTGATCAAGGGCTCGACGGCCGATTTCATCTCGACCAACTACGACCTGTCGGCTACCCCGCTGGCCGGTCTGGTGAAGCCGTGGGTCATCCGTGAAATAGGCGGCTACAAGGTGGGATTCCTGGCGCTGAACGTCAACCCCGAAAACCTCATCCCGGCCGAGTCGTGCCAAGGGGTGGTATTCCACGACCCCATCGAAGCGGCCAACCGCACGGCCCGATTGCTCCGTGAGAAGGGGGCCGACCTCGTGGTGGTGCTCTCGCACCTGGGATATACGGCTCAAGAGAAGAGCGACACGACCGACCCGCAGGTGGCTGCGGCCAGCACCGACATCGACATCATCATCGGCGGCCACTCGCATACCGAAATTAACCCCGAGAAAATCGACGCCACCCCCGACTCCACACTGCGCTACCGTGTGAAGAACAGCCAAGGGCGCGACGTGGTCATTGCCCAAACCGGCATGAGCGGAGCCTACCTGGGCTGCATTACCATTGATCCCAAAAACAAATAATCAAGCTGCACACTCATGAAAACGACTTACAAACATACCTGCTGCATACTCGCGGCCGCCTTGTGGCTTCTCTCGGCCTGCACGGCTTCGCGACCCGAATTTGACATCACCTCCCGACTGATTCCCGTCGATGCCCACTGGAACCAGACTCCCGAGCCCCAAATGGAGGCTATCGTGAGCAAATACAAAACGAGCGTCGACAGCGTGATGCGCATCGTCATAGGCACCTCGAGCCAATACATGGAGCCCAAACGGCCCGGCTCGCTGCTGACCAACCTCTCGGCCGACATCATCAAGAGCGAGGCTCCGTCGGTATTCGGGCAACCGGTCGACCTGTCCATCACCAACATCGGCGGCATCCGCAACCCGTTGATGCAGGGCGAAATCACCCTCGGCGAAATCTACTCGATATTCCCCTTCGACAACACGCTGTGCCTCATTAAACTGAAGGGGAGCGACCTGCGCGACCTCTTCGACATCATCGCCTCGCGAGGCGGCGAGGCCGTAAGCCACGAGGTGCGCATGACCATAGCCGACGACAAAGCCGCCAACCTCACCATCGACGGCGCCCCCCTCGACGACAACCGCATCTACTCGATAGCCACCATCGACTACGTGGCCAACGGCGGCGACCACATGACCCCATGTCTGAAGGCTACCGAGCGGAAAAACAGCGCCGCCTTCCTGCGCGACGTGGTCATCAACTACATCGAAAAAGCGACTCAGGCCAAACGCGCCATTTCGGCGCTGGACGAAGTGCGCATCACCCCGGCTAAACCTCAATAACGCGATATGAAACACTCTGTTGTCTGCACGGCGATACTCCTGGTTCTCTGGCTCCTGCCTGTCCAAGCGGTCGAACCTCATCTGTTGCAAAAGGCCGACCCGCAAAAAATGGAGCAATGGACCGACTCGGTATTCAACACCCTCACCCCCGACGAGCGCATCGCCCAACTGTTCGTCATCACCGTGCGCAACAGCGATACGCCGCAAAACCGCCAGTCGTTGAAACGGCTCGTGCAGGAGTTGAAAATTGGCGGCCTCCTCTTCGATGCCGGCACCGCCACCGACCAGGCCACACTCACCAACTACTGCCAATCGCTGGCCCGGGTGCCGCTGCTCATCACCCTCGACGGCGAGTGGGGGTTGGCCATGCGCCTCTCCGACACGCCCCGATTCCCGGTGAACATGATGCTGGGGGCTATCCAGAACGACTCCCTGCTCTATGAATATGGACGCGCCGTGGGCCGCCAGTGCCGCCGCATGGGCATTCAGGTCAACTTTGCCCCGGTGCTCGACGTCAACAGCAACCCCCGCAACCCGGTCATCGGCAAACGGTCGTTCGGGCAAGGGCTCGACAACGTCTCGACCAAAGCCATCGCCTATGCCCGCGGACTCGAGGCCGAGGGGGTGATGGCCGTAGCCAAACACTTCCCGGGTCACGGCGACACCTCGGAAGATTCGCACAAGACCCTGCCCCTCGTACCGCACAGCCGCGAGCGGCTGATGCAGGTCGAGATTGCCCCCTTCAAGCGGTATATCGACAGCGGCCTGTCGGGGCTGATGGTGGGCCATCTGAACATTCCCGCACTCGACAATTCGGGCCGACCGGCCTCGCTCTCGCGTGCCATCACCCACGACCTGCTGGGCGATTCGCTACAATTCGAGGGGCTTGTCTTCACCGATGCCCTCAAGATGAAAGGGGCATCGACCTTCGGCAACACCGCCTTGCTGGCCATCCAGGCCGGCAACGACATCGTGCTCAATCCGCTACGGCCCGAGGCTCAGCTCAAGGCCATACGCGAAGCCATCGACCAGGGGAAAATCTCGCAAAGCCTCATCGACGAGAAATGCAAAAAGGTACTGCGCTACAAATATGCGTTGGGGCTGGCCCGGCAAAAGTCGGTCGACCTGGAGGGGCTGACGGCCGACTTGAACGCTCCCCGATACGAGGCGCTGAACCGCCGGCTCAATGCCGAAGCGCTCACCCTGCTGCACAACCGGCACCACACCCTCCCCATCACGCATCTGGACAAATCGAGAATTGCGGTCGTATCGGTGGGTAGCGATACAAAATCGGTATTCCAAACCACCACGAAACTGTATGCACCACAGCCGGGACAGTTCGACGACTCTACCGACCTGACCGTCCTGCTCGACACCCTGCGCCACTACGACCGGGTGATTGTGGCCATCCACAGTGACAAGACGCAATACCGGGCCCGCATCGGTCGCCTCTGCCAGACCGGCAAAGCCATTGCCGTCTGCTTCCTCTCGCCCTACCAGATGAACCGGTTGGGCCACGAGCTGGCCCACAACCGGGCCCTGCTGCTGGCCTACGAAGATACGCCGCTGGCTCAGGAGTATGCCGCACAGGCCCTCTTCGGCGGCTGTGCCATCCGGGGCAAACTGCCCGTCAAGCTCGAAGGCTCGTTCGACGAAGGCGATGGCCTGCGCACCGAGAAGTGCCGCCTAGGCTACACCCTGCCCGAATCGGTAGGCATGGACAGCCGGGTGCTGTCGAAGGTCGATTCGATTATTGCCGAGGGCATCGCTCACGAGGCCTTCCCCGGCTGCCAACTGGTCGTAGCCCGTCAAGGCGAGGTGGTCTGGAACAAGGCCTACGGCTATTTCGACTACGAGACTCACGCCCACCCCGTCGCCACCGACGACCTCTACGACCTGGCCTCGGTATCGAAAGCCACCGGCACCCTGCCTGCCGTGATGAAAGCCTGTGACGACGGCGACATCGTGCTCGAAAAACCCATGAGCCACTACTTCGCACCGCTGCGAAACAGCGACAAAAAGGACCTTACCCTGCGCCAGGCCCTGCTCCACGAGACCGGCATGCGCCCCTCGCTGCAAGTCTCGGCAGTACTCATCGACCCGCAGAGCTTCACCCCGCCCCTGTTCAAACGCTGGAAAGATGCCACCTACTCGATACCCATCGACGGCTGCACCTTCGGCAACCGCAACGCCCGGCTACGCTCCGACCTGCTCTCGACCCGACAGTCGGCCCAATATCCCATCCAGATAGCACACGACCTCTACGGCTCCGCATCGCTCCCCGACACCCTCATCGCCCGTATCATCGGCACCAAGCTACGTCCCACGAAACGCTATCTGTACAGTTGCCTCAACTTTATCCTGTTGAAAGAGACGGTCGAGAGTGCCACCGGGATAGCCATGGACCGCTACCTGCAAAAGCATATTTACGGACCGCTGGGCATGGGCACCACAGGATACTGCCCGGCCACCCGATTCCCCATCGAGCGGATTGCCCCCACCGAAAACGACCTCTTCTACCGCCACCAGCAGCTCGACGGCTATGTGCACGACGAGACGGCCGCCTTCTTCGGCGGTGTGCAGGGCAATGCCGGACTCTTCTCCTCGGCCAACGACCTGGCCAAGCTGTGCCAGATGTGGCTCAACCACGGCAGCTACGGCGGCGAGCAGATATTGTCGCCCGAGACCGTGCACCGCTTCATGACCGAAAAGAGCGCCACCAGCCGCCGCGGACTGGGATTTGACAAACCCGACACGAAAGAGCCCGACAAAAGCCCCACCGCACTCGAGGCATCGCCTGCCACCGTCGGCCACCTGGGCTTTACCGGCACCTGCTTCTGGATAGATCCCGAGCAACAGCTCATCTACATATTCCTCTGCAACCGAGTCTATCCCTCGCGGTCGCACAACGCCCTGTCCGAGCTCAACATACGGCCCGAACTCTTCTCGGTTATCTACAACTCTATCGAGGATTATTCGAAATAAAACGACAAGACCACCATGTTTGAGGTCGCCTTCTTCAGCGATTGAGTATACTTGATGTCGGCCGGATCGCGCAGGTCGTTGCGTTTCCGGTTGATAACATCAGTCAGCCCGAAGCAGAACTTCAGCTCGGGAATCAGTTTGAAATAGGGAAGATAGAGGTCACACCCGATACCGATGGTCAAGTAGCCGTCGAAGGTGTTCAGCTTGAGGAAATCGTTCCGCTTCTTCGACACGTCGGCCGTAGCCATCACCCCGCCAATCAGGTAGGGCCGGTAGTTGTTGCACCGTTCGGCACTGAATTTCAGCTCGACGGGCAGCACGATATAGTTCGACTTCAAGTCCTGCGTCTGAGTCGCCTGCGAGTTCGACTCGCGGTATTTCACCACCTTGTTGCCAAAGAATATGCCCGGCGACACCCGCAGGTTGAGGTATTGGCACAGATAGAGGTCGGCCATGAGGTTCACGTTGAAACCCGGCGAAAAATCGGGAATATCCATATACCAGCTCTCTCCCCCCTCGGTCACGAAGCCCGAATGCACAAAAGTCATATCCTGCACATGCGTACCGATGGAGAAGCCCAGATGCAGCAGCTTGTAGTCGGCATAGGGCAAATTCTGCACCTTGCGAGGTTGGGCCCACACCGTGCCGCCAGCCAGCGACAAGAGCGCTACCACCCCCACGCACCAACGCACGACCGACTTTCGCCCACGAAATATCGGCCGCCCCACAGAGCCTCTATGTAACCATCGTTCCATCATCGGGTAACTAATTATCAAACGGAAAAACAACGGGGTTATTGTTTCGCAAGAATTCTATTTACGCCAGAAAATCTCTCCTCATTTTTTTTGCAATCGCAATAAAAGTACTACATTTGTGGTGCAATTAGATCTAATTATTTCAAACTAAAAACTAAAAAACAATGGCTTACGTAATTAATGACAACTGTGTTGCTTGCGGTTCTTGCATTAGCGAGTGCCCGGTAGAAGCTATCTCGGAAGGCGATATCTACAAAATCGATCCCGAAAAATGCTTGAGCTGCGGAACTTGCGCCGAGGTTTGTCCTAACGACGCTATCCACGAAGCATAAGAAGCACACACGTGAAAGATTAAAAAAGGGTCTGCATCACACCGATGCGGGCCCTTTCGTTTTATCCACCGCCGGCATCGGAGAGGGAGCAACCATTGCATTCCCCGTCCCCCCCCACATACGAGAGCAGCCACCACCGCCGGCATAGGCACATCACCGACACGCACAGCACCACTGCCATACCACACTCCATCCACGAAACCCGCGCTCTGCATTCCCTCCCGTACAAAAATAAAAAACGTGACTGCTCTTGCGAGCGGTCACGCTTTCTATACATAGGTTATAACTCTTTATTAGTTATTGTCTGCCGGTACAACCGATACATACGAACGGTTCTCTTGACGTTTGCGGAATACTACCGTACCGTTTACCAAAGCGAACAACGTGTGGTCTTTACCCATACCTACGTTCTCACCCGGGTGATGTACTGTACCTCTTTGACGTACCAAAATGTTTCCGGCTTTGGCATATTGACCACCGAAAATTTTGATACCCAATCGTTTGCTTTCCGATTCACGACCGTTCTTAGAACTACCAACACCTTTCTTATGTGCCATTTTCTTAGAAGTTTAATAGGGTTAAGCAACAATTTCTTTAACTAACACTTCGGTGAAATACTGACGGTGACCGTTCAAGCGACGATAACCTTTTCTTCTTTTCTTCTTGAAAACAAGAATTCTTTCACCTTTTACGAGGCCTTTCTTACCGTATCCGTCGTTCGAAACAACCTCACATACGACCTTCGCACCTTCTACGGTGGGAGTGCCTACGGTTACTGCTCCGTCTTTGTCAACGAGCAATACTCTGTCAAATTCGAGAACGGCGCCATGCTCTGCTCCCAAATAGTGGACAAACAACTTCTTTCCGTTTTCTACTTTGAATTGTTGTCCTTGAATCTCAACAATAACGTACATTTTTACTTTTTATTTTTACGTTTATCTCTGCCGGGCGGGGCCAACCGTGGCACCTCTTTTTGAGCCCATATCAGAATCAGCCCACAAAAGTACTACAAATATTTGTCACCCACAAGCATTCGGGCCATTTTCTCCGAAAAGAAATGCAACAGCCGCCCCCTCCCCGCCGGTCGAGCTTTAAAACAACAATCGCAACCGCTTCGATTTCAAGCGATTGCGATTGCAAGTCGGGGTGAGACGACTCGAACGTCCGACCTCCACGTCCCGAACGTGGCGCGCTAACCAACTGTGCTACACCCCGCACTTTGTTTTGCGGGGACAAAGATACATAAAGTTTGAGAAAAGCAAAAATGATTCCCTAAATTTTCGCGTTTTTCTTATCAAAATCTCCATCATTTTCATTTTTGTGGCAAAAAATTAGGAGGATAATAAAAAATAGTTCTATCTTTGCACACGCAAAACC